>QMVB01000011.1 GCA_003660905.1 Candidatus Nanohalarchaeota archaeon
TCTAAAATGGCTGAATTTTAAAGAATTAGAAGGGTACCTAACTGTCAAATTCTTTATCTAAAATATTGTGAAAAAATAAAAATTTAGTAAATGTCAAACTTAGGCTGCAATCTTTTTCTAAAAAATCAATTGCAAAAATATTTCTTGTTTAAGAACAAAATCCAGATTATCCAAACAAAGCCCCGAGCCCTGCCGCTGCATCTTCTTCTGATTTTTTCTCTTCTTCTTCAGATGGCTTTTCCTGTTCGCATTCATCCTTCTTTGCGGGAGCCGCCTGCTGTTCTTCTATTTTAGCATCTCCTATAACTTCTTTTGGAAGGACTGAACAAACTCCAAGAGCCTTTGAATTCAAATTTGACATAATCTGACCGATTGTATCTGGGCTGACTATATTTGCCTCAATTGCCAGATTCCTTGCCTGCTGTGTTGCCTCGCCTATTTTGCATTCAACAACTGCCGGAACAGGATAGTCAATGTTGTATGCCAGATTAAATGCCTGATTGTAAATGCCGGAAATTTCATTCCTGTATTTTTCTAAATCTATTGTAAGCAGGGAACTGTCATAGATGACCCCTCCCTCATAGCAGTTCTTTAAAGTAAGTGTTATTTTCATTGGCTTTATTTCCAGCTTCATAAGCATTTCCGCTATTTTGCCGTCTATTTCTTCACCTGCTTCCACAAGCGTCTTATCTTCCATTATCACGATTTTTGGACCCTGTATTGCTGCCTTGATTTTGAGCCCCTTTAAATCAGATATTGCCGGTCCGGGAGGAAGTTTCGTATCTCCTTTTGGAACAATGATATTCTCTGTTGCAATATCGCCTCCTTTTGCAAAAATGCTTGATTTTTCGCAGTTTATTCTCTTCTGAAGCTCAAAAGAATCAACCTCGGAATAAATAAGGGCAGGAATTTTTGCCTGTTTTGCTTCATCCTCTTCTTTTTGAAGCAATATCTTCTCAATGCCCTTTTTTTCATTCTTTACTTTTTCAAGGGATTTGATTATGATTTTTTTCCCATATAGCTTAATTTTTGCGATATCCCTCAGACCTTTCCTGATTGACTGCATTTGAGCCCCGGGAAGCTTGTAAAAGTCCACTATCCCGATTACTTTTGCCTCTCTTAATTCACGACACAATTGCTCATGTTTTTTTATCTTTACTTCGGATACCATATTTGCCTATTTTAACAAAATATAAGCAAAAAGTTTTTAAGAGTATGTCAAAATTCAACAATAATATTCTTTTTGGGATTATGCTATAACTATCACTTAATATTTACAATACTGCCTAAATCCAGTCCTTCCAATCCAGGCGTAATATCGCCGCTGTAATAGACAAGAACCAATACAATAATTAGTATAATAATAAATAACAACCAGTCGCCGCTACTTTTGTTTTTTGGTTTTGGCTCTGCAATCGCCGCAATATCATTGCTTTTTGGCTGCATCTCCACAATTGTGTTTTTATCTGCTTCATTGTGCGATGCTGTGTTTTTTAATATAGGGACTTGGTTGGAATAAATCTGGTCGCATTTGCACTTTTCTGCAATTTCATCTACAGTGGTCCATGGAGCAAAAGTTACATTTTCCCCGTTTTTTAAATTATTTCCAAAACGCAGGGGGGTTCCTGTTATTAAAAATTTCATATCCGGATATTTCTTGTTTATGAAATTTACCAACTCTACCCCAGGATTGTAAGCAGAAGGATTATAAGGGATTTTTGTTCTTTTTCCTCCTTTTTCCACTTTCATTAAAAATTTCATCTCGGCTATGTGCTCCGTCAATACATTTTTGCCATTTTGCTCTTTTGCGACAATAAGGATATATTTTTCGCCCATAATAGTTTATTGAACTAAAATTATATATATCTTTTTAATCCATAACTATAAATAATTTTTCGCTATTTTGCTATATGGGATTTGGAGAAGTTTTCCGGGAAGACATAGGCGAAGAAATAGGTCAGAATGCATACAATTTCATATTTAGGGATATATTGAGATTTAATACAGATAATGTGAATCTTGGCGGCACACTATCTGGCAACCAAATCAATGATTTTTCAAGCAGTTTTGGAGGCAATGCATTTGGCGGATCTTCAGGCAATATAGATTCATGGCTTTATCACATGTTTTTTGCAAATAATGTTCCTGTATTGACCGGCTCACTGCAGCACGATTTTGTATTCGGACTATTTGTCCCGACAGTATTTATGTTGCTTTTTATCTCTTTCATGACAACGGATATCTTTAAAGCCGGACCCAAACTCACAAAATTAACTTACTTAACCTGCTTTATCGCAGCAATTGTTGGAGGAGTTTACCCAATAATAGCAGGCATTGCTTTTTCCTTCTTCGGAAAGCTTGTAGGCGGTTTTTTCATATTTTTGTGGATAAAAAATATATATGCCCGCATTATGGCACCATACTGGACGACTATGAAGACAAGGGAAGAAGTAGGACTTACAAAAGCACAGAAATGGAATCAATGGCTTAGTGTGCTTTTCGGAAATACAAGCATCCTTGGCGGACCTGCTGAAACTGTAAAAGATTATGCCATTGCAAAAGATCAGCTTCATAACAGCCAGCTAAAAGGAGAAGAAGTAAAGAAAAAAAAAGGAACTATTGTTGTAGACATGCCTCCGCGTGAACATGGAGAAGATTAATTAATATGGTTACTGAAAAAAAAGACGAAATCAGAAATGAACTTATAAAAAGGCAAAATGACAATATCCGCAGAATCAGGATGCTTGAAGAGGTCATAAGAAACATTGATTTAAGGATAAACAGCATTGAGCAAAGATACCTTGAAGAGACAAAAAAAATATACGCCAAATTAAAGGAAAACGATGAAAAATTAAAGGAATTCAAAATACAGCATCAAACGCTGGAATTCCAGCAGGATTCATTCAAAAAAGCAGCAAAAAAATATGCAACGCAAAATGACTTAAGCCAGATAAAAAATTACATTGAACTTATAAGCCCTATGCTTTCAAAGTATGTGACAAAAAAGGAAATACAATACTATATAGAAAAAAGCAGGGAAGACAATATAGAAGAATAAATGAAATAGAGGGAATGAAAATGACAGATGAAAAAAACAAAATATTAGAGGAGATTGCAGGGAAAAGCTCTTTGACAAAAGAGGATTTGGAAAAAAAAATAATAAAAAAGCAGGAAGAGCTGGACAATATCGTATCATTTGAAGGGGCGGCTTTTCTGGTAGCAGATGAATTGAACATATCTATTGTAAAAAAAGAGGAAAATGCAGTAAAAATAAAGGACATAACAAAAAATATTGCCTCATTTACTGTTTGGGGAAAAATTATTCAGATGTTTGATGTAAATGAATTTGAAAGAGAGCAGAGAAAAGGAAAAGTGCAGAATATCATTATCTCAGATGAGACCGGCTCCATAGGCGTCTCTTTGTGGAATGAAGTAGTAGATGCCAATTCCGATCTTAAAATAAGCGATGTTGTCAGAATAGAAAATGCCAGCGTCAGAAAAAACAATTTTGGAAATCTTGAGATAAGGTGTTTCAACAAAGAAAATATCTGCCTTGACGAGGGAAAAACAATCGAGGGCGTAACTGCAAGTCCGCCTGCTGCGACAAGTATAAACAGCATCGATGGAGATTATTATCTGATATCATTAAGAAAAAAGCCCATTGTTTATTACCTGTGCCCCAAGTGCAGGAAAAAAACCACAGACGGAGTTTGCCAGACCCACGGGAAAGTAAAAGGCAATTTATTTCTGGTTTTAAGCGGCATAATTGATAATGGCATTGACAGGACAGATGCTGTTTTTTTCAACACAATTGTCTATGACCTTCTGGGGACTAAAGACGTAGAAAAAATCAAGCAGATAGAAACTCTCCCAAATTACCTGAACCTGTCCTGCATCGGCAATTTTTACCATATAACGGGCACTGTAAAGGAAAATAGTTTTACAAAGGAAGACGAGATAACTGTCAGGAAAATTGAGCCAGTGGATATCAGGAAAAAGACAAAAGAAATGGAAGATAAGTTCAGCGAATTCAAAAGTGCCTGACATAATATTATGAAAGATATAAAAATCGCAACATTTGGCAGCCATACTGCCCTGCAAATTCTAAAAGGCGCCAAGGATGAGGGATTTAAGACAATAGCAATCTGCGAAAAAGGAAAAACATCGCCATACAAAATATTCAATGTCGCAGATGAAATCATTGAAATTTCAAAGTTTTCAGAATTTGAAAAATATGAGCAGATGCTGATAAAAAAAAATGCCATTATCATCCCTCACGGCAGTTTTGTGAGTTATTATAATTTAGATAAATTAAAGAAAAGCAAAATTCCATATTACGGGTGCAAGAACATCCTGAAATGGGAATCGGACAGGAACCTGGAGAGGCAGTGGCTTTTGAAAGCAGGAATAAAACTCCCAAAGGTTTTTGAATCACCGGATAATGTAGACAGCCCTGTTATTGTAAAAGAATACGGCGCTAAAGGCGGAAGCGGTTATTTTCTTGCGCAAAACAAGAAAGATTTTGAAGAAAAAATAAAAACAAAAAAAATAGCCAAATACCAAATCCAGGAATTTATTGTCGGAACGCCCGTTTATATCCATTATTTTTATTCTCCTCTTGATGATAAGCTCGAGATTATGAGCATGGACAAGCGATATGAGTCAAACGCAGATGCGCTCGGACGGATTTCTTTCAGCGACCAGAAGAATATGGATATTGCGACAAGTTATACGGTTGTGGGAAATTTCCCTATTGTTGTGCGAGAGTCTCTGCTTCATGAAATTATTAGGATGGGGGAAAATGTCATAAAAGCTTCAAAAGAAATTGAATTCCCAAGAGGTACATGGGGTCCGTTTTGCCTTGAGACGATTTTGACAGATAAACTGGAATTTTATGTCTTTGAAATATCTGCAAGGATAGTTGCAGGGACAAACCCGTTTATTAATGGTTCTTCCTATAGTTATTTAAATTATGATGTGCCTATGAGCACGGGAAGGAGAATTGCGAGGGACATAAAAAAAGCAATTGAGTTGAACAGGTTAAAAGAGATAGTTGAATAATTATATTGTTGTTCGCAAACATATATAAATTCTTTCATCATTTAATCCAATGGGCTACCTTGAAGATATAACAAAAAAAGCATATTCTGCTATAAAAGAAAATCCATATATTGCCCTCCCTGCGACGCTGATCTGGATTCCTTCTGCTTTGCTTGGAATAGTGCTTTTTTTGGGAACAAAAAATATAATTGAAACCAACACGCTCATTTCTATTATTGAATCTTTAAAATCCGACCCAACAATGCTTTTTTATTCATTATGGGCTATTGCAAAAGATTATCTTATTTATTCTCTTGCCATACTTTTTGCAATTATTATTTTGCATTACTACATTAAAGCAACATATTCTGTTATCGCAAAAGCCATACACCAAAATAAGCCAGTCTCTATTTTTGAAGCGCTTTTAGAGTCAAAAAAAAGAATAGTTGCGCTTATGATAACAGATGCATTGTTGATATTGATTGCATTTATGGCAGTAATAGCTGTATTGGTCATTGAAATCCCTATCTGTATTTTTTTAGGACCAATTGGAATTATACTTCTCTTGTTTGTTGATTTTTTCCTGTTTTTTGCAGGGCTGGTGTATCTCGTCCTTCTTTCGATTATATCAATCAGTGTCGTCGTGCTGGACAAAAAAAGCGGTTTGGATGCGATAAAAGAATCTTACCGGCTCATTAAATACGAGAAATTAGATTCATGGCTTTTAATTATACTTGTCTTCATTATAAGTTCAATATATATTTTCCTCGTCTCTGCTGTTGTGGAAATATTTTCTTTGCTGATTGGTCCTTACGCTGTGCTTGTAGGAACAATTCTTCATGTTTTTTTGCCGGTATTTGGATATATATGCTACACTCTGCTTTATTTCCACCTGAAAGAAAAAATTAAGGAGCCCGCGCATTGATTCTGTCGCATACTTTTTTCATTTCGTCATCTGAGACAGAAGACTCTTTCCCCCCGGAATAGTTGAACGCCACGATGTAATCTGAACAGTCATCAACTCTTTTGCTGTAAAAATCAGACATTAAAATGCATAATTCTTTGTCTTCTTCACTATTCATTTCATTACAGGTGTCCTTTAAATCAACCTTATTGAAATTACTATCCATATCCATAATTCTTCTGCAAAAAGAGGCATCTGTTGGCTGGGAGAGAAAATATGTCGAGTTCTGTTCAATGCATCCGGCAGGCAAAATATAGTTCATGAAAACAATAGGCATCATGCCTGCCTGCACAAAAACAGAATAGGCATTTATAGCAATTCCGCATATTGCCAATATCAGCAATAGCTTTATGGTTTTTTTCTCATCCATATCAACAAATAGAAATCCAAACTATAAAAAATTACCATGATTATACTATCATGATACAAAGAAAAGATATTGAACAAATCATTAAAAGCTATGATGCTAAAAACATAACAATTGGCGTCCTTGGAAGCCACAGCGCCCTTGATGTATGCAGAGGCGCAAAGGACATGGGATTCAAGACTCTTGTAATCTGCCAGAAAGGAAGAGACAGAACCTATTCAAAATACTATAAAACAGCGCAGAATTTTGGGAAAACAACAGGCGTTGTTGATGAAGTAATGCTCCTGGACAAATTCAGCGATATTTTAAACCCGAAAGTTACAGAGGAAATGAGAGCCAAAAATGTAATTTTTATTCCTCACCGCTCATTTGAAGTTTATGTAAATTTTAATTATGAAAAAATAGAAAACGACTTTTTGATTCCGATATTTGGGGCAAGGCAGATTTTAAAGGCAGAAGAGCGGACTGAAGAGAAAAACCAGTATTATCTGATGCAAAAAGCAGGAATAAGGTTTCCAAGGCAGTTTAAAAGCTATAAGGACATTGACAGGCTGGTCATTATAAAAGCAAACGAGCTGGAAAGAAGCTATGAAAGGGAGTTTTTCCTTGTTGAAAGCCCGGCTGAATTTGAAAGCAAGACGAGAGAAATGATTGAAAAAAAAATAGTTACTAAAGAGTCTGTTGAAAATGCAGTAATTGAGGAATATATTGTCGGGACGCAGGTAAATTTCAATTACTTTTATTCGCCTCTTCGCAGGGAAGTTGAACTGCTTGGTACAGATACAAGAAGGCAGACAAACCTTGACGGACTGCTCAGGCTCACGGCAGATGAGCAGCTAAAAGTATTGAAATATGTAAAGCCGACACTAAAAGAAATAGGGCATATTGCCTGCACAACAAAGGAATCTGTCCTAGAGATGATTTTTGACCTCGGGGAAAAGTTTGTAAAAGCAACAAAAGAGGAATATCCTCCCGGGATAATCGGTCCTTTTGCATTGCAGGGCGCAATAGTGCCGGGACCTCCAAAAGAAGGGGCAGTCATCTTTGATGTGAGCCTAAGGGTGCAGGGTTCGCCTGGGACGAGATTCACGCCTTATCCAGGATATTTTTACAATGAAGAGATGAGCACTGGAAAGAGGGTTGCGCTCGAGATAAGAGAAGCATTAAAGAAGAAAAAGCTGATTGATGTTGTTACTTAAATTTTTTCATATATCTGGATTGCTGTGCTGTTCTCATTAAACATTTCAATATTTTTAAAACCATATTTTTCAGCGGTTTTTATCATTTCTACAGGATTTGTTTTTTTAGAATAACCAATTAATATATCATCCATCCATACTTCTATTTGCGATTCTTTTTCATTAACTTTCCATATAAGCGTTTTGTCTTTAGATGTATTTATTGCTTTTTTAATAAAGCTATTAAGCATTGCATTATCCTGGTATTGTCTTACTTTTTTTTCAAAAAAGTTATCTGTTTGGAAACCCATTAATAATATGTCTGTTTTATTAGTATATTTATTCAAAATACCAAATATTTTCTCGTATTTGAAATTGCCTATGGTATTTCCAAAAATAATATGTGCTTTTCTGCCTTTTAAAATATCAAAATCCGTTTTTTGAAGTTCCTGAAACAGACCCTTTATCCCAACAAAATCAATATTGTATTTTTTGTCTTCATAGCAGATATTGTTGAGAGATTGGATGAAGCCAGTTATGAAATCTTCCTGAATGTCGATACCAATCACATCTATCTTCTTATTTTTTTTAATAAGTAATTTCAATAATTCTATCTCAGAATAACCGAAACCCAATCCATAAAAAATTAAATTAGGCGGTAGTTTTGCAATTGAAACAGCATGTTTATTCAACAAAGTTATTTCTGTTAATGTGTGAGAAATATATGAGGAAAAAATACACGTATAGTTTAAATTTGATTGGGCATACCATTGCTCGCTTTCAATATACTTAGTTTTAATATTTTCTTTTAATTTTTCAGATAAACGGGAAGCATCTATTTTTCTTATGATTTTTTTATTCAGCATAATTAGTTTCTAAGTAGAAAAAAGCTTAAAAAGGTTTTTTGTAATTTTTGATGCAAATCCATCATAATTCTAAATTTTTTATGTCTTCTGCCTTTATATCCCACAGCATTTCATAATACCATCGGGTTTGTTCAATAAATTCTTTATTGTAAGATACAAAAACCTGATCCTGTTTTCCTTCTCGCCCTTCTGGAGGAAATAAAAAGATCATAGTTTTCTTCTCAGTAATGCATCTTCGAACTGTTGTACAATATTTTTCATCAATATGTCTTACTTTAAATCCTGCCTCAATCATTTTTTTTGCAAAGTTATGGTTTTTTTCCTCAAATGGGTTCATGATTCTTATTTCAACTCCTTCTTTTATTTTTAGTTTCCCGATGGTTAAAAACCGCACCTCTTCTTTCGGTACGGAAAAACCACTTTTATCGCTTAAATCATAAATAAATTCTTTGGCTTCAATCCAAGAGTTATAATTTATATTTCTTACTTTCTTGCTTCCGACAATATCATAGCCCAATTTATAAAATACAGGAGATTCAACATAACTAGCCAATTTTTCTTCAATTGATTTTCCTGTTTCATTTAAATCTTCTTTTTTATTTTCTCTCAGCATTGAAAACATCATTTTTGGGTCGCAAACAATAAATTCTTTTGTTTTTTCTTCACTAATGGATCTTATGAATCCTTTTTCAGTTAAATCAGCCAGTATCTTGTATATGCGCTCTTTTTGAATAGCAAGTTCATCATTGATTAATTCATTGATTGTCTTTACTCCATACTTGGAAAGGTAGCATATAACAAAGAATTCCTGCTCTGTTAATTCATATAATACCTTTAGAGCCTCTCTTTCGTTGTCATTTAATCCAATTTCTTTCATAATGAAATGCTTATACATACTATAATCATTTATTTTTAAAAAATAACATATTTTTTGAAAATTAATTTAATATAAAAAAATTAATTTCATATTAATCAAAAACAAGTATTTTATCATACAATAATATTTTTAATATGATATTAGAAAAAAAGCAAAACTTTATATACTTCAAATATATATAAAAATAGAAGATAAGGGATGCAACAATCTCGGGGGGATGAATATGGATACAGATACTTTGCTTAAAATGAAGCATGAAATGTTTGAAAGAGGCAACATAAAGGAAATATACCGGATAAATAAGATGATAACTTTACGAGCCAAGCAACAAAAATTAACAAGAAAATAATTTTGCATTGATAGATAGACTATTTTACAGAAACTAATTTTGCAAATTGATGTTTATGTTGGATTAATTGGTTAGTTTATGAATTATATAACGGACTCTAGAAGAGATAAAAATTATTGAGGATTTTGGTGGAAAATAAATATCGCCTAAAGTCTTCTCGTTTCTGAACTCCCTTTTTCTAAAGAAAAATGCAATCTGTGTGAAGAACATTAGAGTCCTATTTTTCGAGAGCAATCCAAAAATTGAATACAATCCTTACTACTCCAACATTTCCTGCACAGCAGACTTATAAACTTTTTCAAGCATTAAATAAAGAGATGATAAATATGGAAAAATGCAAAATAGACTGCAAGAATAATAAAAAATGTCAACAAAGAGAACATTCGGATGCTCTTAATTCCAATTCTGTAAATTGTCTCTGGCTCAGTTAAATTTCTAAGAAATAGTATTTGCGCTTTAGCAATAGAATGCTTGACAAAAAAGCAAAATGAGATTTTAAGATACTTGTCATTGGCTGAAAATAAATGCAAGACAATGACGAGAATAGTAAAAGAACTTGCCCAAATTCTCGAGTGTTCTGAATCTGCTTTATGGAATAATGTCAATTCTCTCAAAAGAAGCAAGTTGATTGAAAATAATAGAGAGAAACCCGTAAAACTTACTTATGTCGGCATTTTAATCATTAATCCTAATTTTAGAGGCGATTTAGATGGAAAATAAAAACAATATGGATTTTAATCCTAAAGAAATAATAAGAAAATTGTCAGCAAAAGAAAATATAGATGAAAAAGACGCCTATGATTTTATTTTGAGTGTTAGAGGCGATAAAGTAAGCGATGTGCAGATGGGCGCTTTTTCTGTCTCTTTATTTATGAAGGGACCTACGGCAGAAGAAATAGCAGGAATAGTAAAAGCCATGCGAAAGTGTTGCGACTATATGCATCCAAATACAGAAGGGATTTTAACAGATTGCTGCGGAACAGGAGGAGGAAAAACCACGTTTAACATATCTACCTGCTCGGCAATTGTCGCGGCGGCTGTAGGAATTCCTATGGCAAAACACGGCAGTAGGTCCATATCTGCTTTATCTGGCAGTGCAGATGCATTTGAGAAGCTCGGCGTGAACATAAACCTAACTCCAAAACAGGCAGAAAGATTAATAGAAGAGACGAATATATCTTTTTTATATGCGCCGCTTTTCCATCCAGTGATGGGGAAAATTTTTGATCCCGAAAGCCAGTTAGGCATAAAAACTGTTTTTTATACAATAATAGGTCCTCTTATAAATCCGGCAAATGCAAAAGCCCATGTATTGGGAGTCTATAAAGCAAGTGCAGTAAATTTAGTTTCAGATGTAGTACTAAAATTGCCTTACGAGCACGTACTTGTAGTGTACGGAATGGACGGCTTTGATGAGATTTCAATTACAGGAAAAACCAAAGTTGCAGAGATAAAAGAAGGAAACAGAAAATTTTACGAAATAGCTCCGGAAGATTTTGGTTTGGCAAGGGCATCGCTAAAAGAAATTGAAGGAGGGACCCCGGAGTATAATGCCGAAGTTATTCGCTCTATTTTATCCGGCAGGGAAAAAGGCGCAAAAAGAGATGTGGTGTTGTTAAATGCCGGAGCAGTAATATATGTAGGAGGCAAGGCAAAGACAATATCTGAAGGCATCAATATGGCCAGAGCCGTCATTGAAAGTTCTGCCGCTGCAAAAAAATTAGAGGAATTGGTGACTGTTTCAAATGCTCTTGAAGAGGGAGGCAAACTATGAAATTGTCCGAGGCAATAATCGCAGCAAAAAAAGAAGGAAAGGTGCCGATAATTGCAGAAGTCAAAAGAAAAATACCAAAACTTAAAAATTTTCATTTTGATGGAAGCGCCGGCAAAATGGCTAAAAAATACACTGACGCCGGAGCCATTGCCATTTCTGTTGTCGTGGAGCCGGAATTTTTCGGGGGCAGAACAGAGGATATTTGCGATATAAAAAAATGCAGTTCTCTTCCGCTTTTGGTCAAGGACTTTACAAGAAGCGAAGAACAGATTGAAAAATTCAAAGAACATGGGGCAGACTGCGTACTTCTTATTGCCGCCCATCTAAATGGCAAACTAAAATGCTTAATCGAGTATTCGCAAAATATCGGGATGGAAGCGCTTGTAGAAATAAAATCTTTGGATGAACTGGATTATGTTATGAAACTCAATCATAGATTTATAGAAATAAACAATCGCAATATAGATGCATTTGAAAAAGATGAAGGCGACGTACAAAGAACAAAGAGCATTGCAAAATTTGCAAAAAATTGCATTGTAATAAGCGCATCATCCATACAAACTACAGAGGATATTAAAATAGCTATGCAATATGGCAGTGATGCAGTTCTTGTAGGAACAGCGTTAATGCTATCTGAAAATCCGCAAAAAACTATTAAGAAATTTATGAAATTATGAAAACAAAAACAAAATTTGGAAAATACGGAGGCATGTTCGTCCCCGAGACATTGATGCCTGCTTTAGAAGAATTAGAAGAAAATTATCTAAAATTAAAAGACAATGGCAAATTCAAGAGCCAGTTAAATGAATTGCTGAAAAATTATGCAGGCAGACCCACTCCTCTTTATTTCGCAAAAAACTTTTCAGAAAAAGTAAATTGCAGAATATATTTGAAACGCGAAGATTTGCTTCATACTGGCGCTCATAAGATAAATAATACATTAGGGCAGGGATTGCTCGCAAAATACATGGGAAAGACGAGATTGATAGCAGAGACCGGAGCTGGACAGCACGGTGTTGCAACAGCAGTTGTCGGCGCTTTGCTTGGAATCAGGACATGCATTTACATGGGAGAAAAAGATATAGAACGCCAGAAAATCAATGTGTTCCGGATGAAACTGTGTGGCGCAGAGGTAATTCCTGTGAATACAGGATCAAAAACACTCAAAGATGCGATAAACGAAGCATTACGGGACTGGACAGCAAATATCAAAACAACGCATTATTTGATTGGATCTGTTGTGGGGCCTCATCCATACCCTAAAATTGTAAGAGATTTTCAAAACGTTATTGGTTATGAAACAAAACGCCAAATCATGCAGCAGGAAGGAAAACTCCCTAAGGCAATTGTTGCATGCGTCGGCGGCGGCTCAAATGCAATCGGGATATTCAATGAGTTCCTCGGAGAAAACACAAGTTTATATGGTGTTGAAGCAGAAGGAAGAGGCATAAAAACAGGAGAGCATGGAGCAACCCTCTGTGCAGGGAGTCCAGGGATACTGCACGGATGCCTGTCTTATTTATTGCAGAACAAGGACGGCCAGATTAAAGAAGCATATTCTATATCGGCAGGTCTTGACTATCCCGGCGTAGGACCACAGCATAGTTACCTGAAAGACAAAAGCAAGGTGAATTACGTATCTATAACCGATAAAGAAGCACTGGAAGGTTTTAAGATGCTCTCTGAAACAGAAGGAATAATTCCTGCTCTTGAGTCGGCCCATGCAGTTTACTATGCTGTCAAATTAGCAAAACAAATGAAAAAAGATGACCTTATCGTCATAAATTTGTCCGGCAGGGGAGACAAGGATTTACATTCAGTGGGCAACTATGTTTGATTTAAAAAAAGCATTTATCCCATTTGTCGTTGCAGGGGATCCGGAATATAATACTTCAAAGCAAATCATAAAAACCCTTGTTGATAGGGGTGCAGATATGCTTGAAATAGGGTTTGCTTTTTCAGACCCAATTGCAGACGGACCTACAATCCAGTTCGCTAACAATCGTGCACTTGCCTCCGGGATGAATAGTCGTAAGACATTTGAATTAATAAAAGAAATCCGCGATTATACAGACATTCCAATCAGCATCCTGATTTATTCTAATTTAATATACCAGCAAGGCATTGAGACGTTTTACAGGCATGCAAAAGAGGCAGGCATAGATGGCGTTTTAGTTGTCGACCTGCCTTATGAAGAGGCTTTTGAATATATAGAAGCAGCACACAAGCACAATATAAATCCAGTATTTTTGGTTGCACAGACCACAACAAAGGAAAGACTAAAAGAAATCTTGAAATCAGCAAAAGGATATATTTACGCTGTCTCTGTTTTGGGCGTTACAGGAGCAAGAGACAATGTCGGGGAAGAAACAATAAAGTTGATAAAAAGAATAAAATCCAAAACAATTCTTCCTGTTGCTGTTGGTTTTGGCATCTCAAATCAAGAGCAGGCAAAACAAATAATTGATTCCGGGGCAGATGGAGTGATTGTAGGTAGTGCAATAATAAAACTGATTGAAAGCAATCTGAAGAATAAAAATAAGATGATTAATGAAATAAGCAGGTTTGTCAACAAATTACAATACCGCAAATAATTTTATCATCGTAAATAAAGTGTATCTTGTGTCAGGAAATTTAGTTACGGCACAATCCATAAAGCCAGTTGGAGACGCAGAAAATATTCTGGATTTTTTTCCGAAATTATTTTCCTGCAAAATCCTGTCCATAACTCAAATCCGAAAGATTTTTTTCTGTTACACCAAAGCAAATTATTTACTGTGTCAAAAGCAACGAATATGATCATTAAAAAAAACCAAATCTTTTTGCCGCAAACAGGCCTTTTTCCTTTATTTCAAAATTTATTTTTTTCCCCTCAGGGCAGAACCTGTGCTTTACTATATTAGCGCATCGGATATTGTCTCCTGTTTTTTCAAGCTTTATTATTGTCTTTGAAAAATATCGCGGTATGTCTCTTCCGACAAGTTCGACATCGCCTGTATCAAAATCAGCATAGACCTGATTTGTGACAAATACAGGAATTTTCCTGGTCTCTGCCATTTTTGAGAGAATATAAAACTGCTTTGTTAGTTTGTAGTTTGCATCTGCAATATTGTCGTGCAGAATTAGCCTGTAGAGCGAGACAATAGAGTCCACTGCAACAAATCCGATATCTTTATCTATGTCTTTTTCTGCCAATTGGGTCATTTTCAGCTGCTCATCAAATGTTTTTGGATGATATATATGCACATTATCCAAATCTTCTTTTTTGTGCATCTGAATAAATCGTTCGGGTGTGAATCCGTTTTCACTGTCAATATAAATGACTTTTTTGCCTCTCTTTATGCAGTTTACGCACAGCTGCATTGCCATGTTTGATTTTCCGCTGCCTGCTTCGCCATAGCAGTTTGTGATGATTCCATCCTCCAGAGCTCCGCCTATGGCTTTGTCAAGTTCTTCAATGTTGAATGAAATCATATATCTACCTATAAGAGAAATATAAAAAGATATTAAGAAGTATTGCTTTCCTGCTTCTTATCCAGTGAATGAGTGCCTTTGAGCAGCATAACTGCCATCAAAGAAGAAAACAGTGCAATAATCGAGCCGCAGAAAGAAAAAATAAAAAATATAACAAAACCTGCTATCAAAAAATAATATTCCTTGAATATGTTTATTAAAAAATCTGCCTGTTCAAATATTTGATTTTGCCCATTTTGCGGGCGTAATTCACTCATATTTTCCAAATCCAAATTCAACGCCCCTATATTCAAACCAGAATAACTTTGATTTATTTTCTCTCTCACAAAAACACTGCTGCGATTAATTGAATCAATGCATGCTATTTTTTCTTCACGGTTCAATAATGTATCATTATGTATGCTTTGCATTATCCACAGGCTTGCCATGTCTGCTGTTCGGAATGCATTTTGCTTTTGCATTTCCATTGCCATATCAACTACATTGTCCAATTCAACAGATGCATTTTCCATATCAAATCTTGTTTTTCCAAAGACCTCCATTCCCGATATGTCAACAGCAAGCAATGCAACAAGAACAGCAAAGAAAAAACTAATCAAAAAAAAGTATTTGTGCGTATTTGATTTAATTATCATAAATGCCCTCATGTAATTTACACGCTTGAATTCATCCACTTCTTTTGATATATTGTTCATAAACCAATAAAAACAGCATCCTGTCAAAAAGGAAAATAACAGACCATATAAAACAGGAATTTTTAACCCAATCAAAGCAAACAACCCGATAAAAACAATGCCTGCTGTGAATACACTGTTTTTTTTGTCCTCTCTCAATATGCTTGAAGATGCTATAATCGCAATGAAAAGAGAGAAAAACAATGCAAACAACAGTACATTGCCGACAGAAATGCCTGCATAATTCATAGCCAATGCATATAATATCGTATCCCGCCCGATATTGGCATTATTAAGAAAAAATAGGCTTAATGCAAAAAAAACAGATGCAATTACTTTTTCTTTCAAATATATCATACAAATAAATGAAGTAAATATATTTAAAAGCTACTCAACATTTCGTCTATGAAGAAATTAATAATTTTTGTGTTTTTTCTTTTATTTTCATCTTTCTTTATTCCCTGTTTTGGGCAGGTCGTGATTAATGAAGTAATGCCTAACCCAGAAAGCGATGTTTATGATGAATGGATAGAAATTTATAATCCAGAAAATATGATATTAAATCTTTCAAACTGGAATATTGAAGATAATAGCCCAAACAATTCTAATGAAATAACTTGCTATAATATTGGAAATTGTTCATTAATTACAAATTCAACATACTTTATCGTAATTGGCAAAAATGCAAATATCACAAGAATTACTAATAAAAACATTACTTATTTTTATGTAGATAGCACTTGCATCGGCAATAAGTTAAATAATAATGGAGATATAATAATATTCTATAAGTCCTCTTATTCAACAAATTTTAGTTACAATTATTCAGAAAAAGGAAACTCTTTTGCAGGATTTCCAGACGGAAGCACTGATTTTACTTTATGTTCAACTCCTACGCCAGGAGAGAAAAATAATTGTTCTTCCTCTAGTGAAGAGGAGCCTAAAACAGATGCTGAACTGAATCTGAAAATTAGCTTAAACAAGAATTTTTTTAGCATTGGAGATAAAGTAACTGTTATCGGGAATATAACCAATACTTTTAATACAACCATAAACGGAACTTTATCCATAAAATTCAAACGCATTGATATGGACACCTATCCATCTGATTGGATTATCATTAATCAAAATCTCCCTATCCACATTGATGTAACAAATTTAAGCGATATTGTTGATAATCTGACATGGAGCATTCCGGAGAATACCCTTGCAGGAGAATACAAATGCTACGCAAGATTTAACCTTGATGAATCTTCCAAAAACAAGACGGGCAAATCATACATCATATCCACTGCTTTTTTTAATTATGCAGGCATAGGAAACATCTTTATAGACTCATGGAACATTTCCAGCTTAAATCTGGCGATAAACGATACATTAAATGCAACTATAATCGTAACAAACAATGAATCAAAGCCGTACAATGTAAGCGCATATATGATTATTGAAAAATTGAAAACCGCAACAGGCGGAGAATCTAATGAAGTAATATATTGCAATACGACTAGTATAATGAACAATACAAGCCACAGTATAACCTGCAACTGGACAGTTCCGCATGATTCAATAACCCAAATCGTAAAAATATATTCGAAAATAATTTTCAATGTCGGAGAAGAGATGATTGAAAAATTAGGAGAAAAAAAAACAATAGACATCGTCGGTCTGCCTGATTTAGGAGAGCCGAAATTTGAATTAAAAACAAGTGAATTAAATATTTTGTTCAATTCTTTTTCAATAGCGCACACTGTATTTTCATCAGGCAATTACAATCAGGACTTTAAGTTTGTCTGCTATGGCTATCCAAAAAAAGTTTTGGCAGACCTGAACGGAGCAAAAATAACAAGTGATTTTTGCAATAAAAATACAGCAATTTTAATAAATGCACAGAGAAACAAAACATACAATATTTTTATTCCTGTATTTGCATATCCAAATTGCGATGAATATTATAGTATGGGACAATACAGCGGATATTGCCGGCTCTGCAAATACAATCCGAATGAAAACAAGTGGGAATATTATTCTTCACATTCTAACTACAAGAGCGAATTTACAATCAATATAAACGGGCAAAATGAATGCCAAACAAAAATAATTACTCAATCCAGCGGTTGTTCTGAGAATTATGAAGAATCTGCACAGGCAAATAGCCAATATATTTTTGAAAAAGTAATTGCTCCGCAATTAGCAAAGCGCAATGAAAAAATCAATATATCTTTTACCCTGAAAAACACCGAATCCAAAACAAAAATATGCACGGTAAAATCATATATTTATTTATTGCAAAAAACTGCAAACATCGGCGGATGGAGCCCAAATGAAAAAGAAATCAGTCTTGAAGCATATGAGTCCAAAAAAATCATTCTGGAAAATACAATAAAGGAAGATATCGAAGAAGGACTTTACAATTACAGAATAAGGATTACTGATGAGGCAACCGGCAAAAAAACCGATTCTACTTCCGGTATTGAAATCAAAGGAATCCTGAAACAAAATGAAAGCACAGGCAGTGGCATAAAAACGCAAAAACCAACCCAATACAATGAGGCAGAACTGGATTGTTCAAATACTGAAGATAAAATAAAAGTCGTGCTCAAAAACAGGCATGAACAGGAAATCAATTTCACTTTGCATGTTTTTGGCTTAATGGAAAAAGAAAAAACATATTCTATTAAACGGCAAAAAACGCTTTATTTCAACAACAAAAATGCGGAGTCAAAAATATTTTTTATTGCAGAATATGTTTTTGAAAATGAAAAAAAATACATTGCCTGCGCCCTTCTGCCTGGCAAGGCAAATGAGACGGGCATCTTTGAAGATATTCCCCTTCCTGAATACAACGCTCCTTTAATGCAGGAAAACAAGATAACCGGCAGGATAATTCATGTGAAAAAGAAAGGGATAATCAATACTTTTGCAGACTGGATAAAAATGATTTTTATATCACTGAAATAATTTCATCAATTCATTCTGTAAGACGATAAGGAATCTATCTCAAAAAATAATTCTTTAAACACCATTAAAGCTCCGTTTTCAACATCCTCTTTTACATCAATTATATATTTATCTTGGAAATTATATTCAAGGTAGTTCGAGTATAGCAAGAATATTCCGCTCCATGAATTAAAATCATTATATCCTTCTTATTTTTGGAATATCCTTTTATCTTTTTAAAATATTTATGAATCTGTTTGTATTTTCTGCCGATATTTTCCTGCACAACTTTCTCTTGATAATATGCCGGATTATCGAGATTCTTCAGAATCTTGATAAATTCAAATCTAATCTCATCAAAAACTTCATCTACTTTTTTTAAGAATTTTTCAAGTAATTTTATGTTTAAGTTTATATTTCTGTTTAGATTAAGTTCCTTGAGAACGCATTCAAATAAAATCGAAAAGCGTCCGATGATGCTTGTAGAAGCCTGCACATAGAATAAGAAACTATTATTGATATTGCAGAATGCAAAGACGATACACCTTGTAAAACCAAACGGCAAACTATATCTGTAGGAGAGATAAAAACCGGCGACGAAGTGCTGGTTTATACAGAAAGCGCAGGCAGGCATTTTGGCATGAAGATAGAGGAAGCCATAAAAAAGAGAAGGGGATAATGCATACGATACTGAATTAGAGGGATTAAGAAGACAGATAGACGCGATTGACAAAAACCTATCGGAACTTCTGGAAAAGAGGTTTGAACTCACAGGAAAAGCAGGGATTTACAAGAAGGATCACAATATGCCTTCATGCTCAGAAGATAGAGAAAGCTTTCTTTTCAAAGAAAGGAAAAAACTTGCAGAATAATTAAATCTCAACATAGAATTGATGAAAGCTATATTTAGATTAATCTTAGCAAGGGTTAAGGAAAATCACGAAGAAGTCAAGAATCAAAAATGATTTTAACTGCTATACATTCTTTTTTATACTTTTTCATTATATAATGCATAGACTATGATAAAAATAAGATTCAATGGCAGGGGCGGGCAAGGCGCAAAGACAGCCGCCCTGTTGCTGGTAGAAGCAGCAATAAGAAAAGGGAAATACATACAGGCATTTCCTGAA
>QMVB01000012.1 GCA_003660905.1 Candidatus Nanohalarchaeota archaeon
CCCAAAAACCTTTAATCATAACTAAAGGTTTATTTGTGCACTATACTGCACAATATCATCTTAATTTATGCACTACAATACTTAATGTCTCCTCTCCTTCCACCAATCAAACATATCTCTCCTTAACTCCGCCATCCGATTCGTCTCTTCATCATAAAACACAATGCCTTCTGCCGCAAGACCAACAAATCCTGCATTCTCGTCAACATCCACTGTAACGCGCCTTTTCCGTTTGTAAAGACTCCACAACCCCTTGAAAACATCACTAACTTTCTCATAAATCTCCTCATCCGATTTACCGTCCAGTCCACCAACAAAATCATCCCAAAACTTAAACCTTAATTTCTTGCGAATACAGGAAAAAGGAATCCATAAATTTTCATCCAGATCATATGGATTGCCATTGATGCGCGGACCCAAAAGCTCCACGAAATACTGCCCGTCCTGAACTTTACCCGGCAGGAAATCCTCTCTGTCAATTGACTCTAAAATCCCTTCTGTAAACCTTTTGTTCCCTTTTTTTCCACATATCTATTAAATTTTTTCTATTATAAATCGAAGTTACCTTCCTGTCTTCTACAATTATGCTTACATTTGTCCCGTCCATTTTTTCCACAGCATCGCATTTGCCTGTAAAAACCCGCCTGTAATCATCATCAATCTCCGGCACGCAAATATATTCTCCTTTAACATCTCTTCTTTTAAACGGGCTGTGAAGTTTTGGCATATATATGGGGTTTTAGAGTATTTTCATTTAGTTTCATATTTGCAATAAAAATATTAAACTATTAAAACATTAAGTTATATAATTATATCACAGCACAAAAGTAATGCAAGTATGCGGCGTGATATACTGGCAGAACACATAACTATATGACAGATATTATTAAAGTATCAATTGAATTACTTATGTGTTATGCTATAATAATATGGCAAATGATATAATCCAGATGGCGGCAAGTGGTTTTGCTCCAAAGCCCATTTTAAGGGGATTGGTAAGATACGGAGCAAAAAAACTGTATCTATTTCCCCTACCTGATGAAACAAGCAAACTGACACTAAAAAACATACTGGAACACACGCATGATTTAGGGATTGAAGTAAATGTAATAAGCAAAAACCAATATAAAATCGGGGGGTTGATAAAAGAAATGCGAACGATTATTTCAAAAGAGCATGAAGGAAACAACAAGATATACATAAATCTATCGGGAGGCAGGAAAACACAGAGTTTTTCTCTATACATCGCATCATGCCTTGAAGGAACAAAAGTATCTAAAGCATTCTACATCAACGAAGAGGAAAACGAGTTTATTGAAGTGCCTCTGATTCGTTCCTCTGTAAATACTCTGCTTTCAAAGGAAAAACTTGAAATTTTGCAGATAACAAACAATAAAAAATTAGTGACAAATGTGATGCTGACAAAGATTCTCGGCAAGACAAAACCGCTTATCCACAATTACTTAAAAGAGCTTGAATCTTTAGGGTATTTGTCCTCAACGAAAAGAGGGAAAGAATTTGTCTATGAAATAACAGAAGCAGGAAAGATGCTGTTGTAATAATATTATATTTCTGCTAATATACCAATCCTCTTTTTTTATCTTCCTTTAGCATTTCCTTTACTTGTCTTACTGCCTCTTTTTTAGGAACCTTTATCTCCACGGGACCATTTTGGGTTAATTTATACCTTATGAAATATTCCGTTCTAACAATTACTTTTCTTCTAAATAAATAATCCTGTCTTCCATGCATACTATTTAATCAACCCATTGGCAATTTCATGGCATCTGTACTGGATTATGTTTTTCCTCTTTATATTTCTTCCCCTGTATTTTATCTGTTTCTCAAATGTCTCATTCAATTGCTTTATCAACACTTCCTTGCCTTTTTTGTTTAAACTCAAACCATTTTGCAATTTGTCAAAATGTTCTTTTTTTACAAGTTTTTTGGCAAACAGATATAAAACCGTCCTGTCTGCCAGATACCGAAAAGGCTCAATCAAGTCAAACACAAGAGATTTCTTATTGTAATTATCTGTATGGATAAATCCAATATACGGATCAAGCCCGGAAATTATGCACGCCTTCTCTATTTTAGAATAAAGAACACCATAGCCATAATTCAGGAGGCAGTTAAACTCATCCTTTGCAGGATTCCTGCTCCTGCCATTGAATTTAAATTTTTCAGGCATTATCTGCCTAAGCGAATCAAAATATATTTTAGAGCACATCCCTTCCAGACCCATCATCGTCTGTCTTTTTTCTTCAATTGTTCCGTCCAGATTTTCAAATTTTTCTTTCAGATTGCTCATCTTATCCAAATTCGCATCAAATTCTTCTTTTACCTGCGGTCTTGTTGACTTTAGCTTATTCAATGTCTCAATTTGCGTTTCTATCTTTTCTATTGACCATTGCCCGGCTAATTTCAGCCCTTTTTCCTCTTCTGCTATTTTCAACTGCTTTCTCCTTATCAACGCAGTGCTTCCTGGTCTGGAATGCCACACTCGTCCATAAGGATCTCCGTGATAGTCCAAAAATACAATATCTATGTTATTGTCAACTGCAAGCTTGATTGCATCTGTAGATAAAAATGCAGAAGTTGTTATGAGAATTGATTTTACTTTGCTAACTGAAATCTCAGTGATTTTATCTGTCTTTATCACAAAGCAATTGTTTTGTTTTTTCAAATATGCTCCTCTTGTGTTTATTACAAGGTCATCCATATTGCTCTTTTATCTGTTTCAAAGTGCCAAATCCTCTTGAAACAGATTTTCCAATCCCTATATAATCAGGAATTATAAAATTCACATGAAGTTTCCCGACAAATGCCATTATCTGTGTTCTTTTAAGAGAAGATTTTCTTATTTTAACATCAACGCACGCTTTAATTGTATCTTCTACAACATATTCCAAACCTTTTGACATTGAAAGAATATTTGCCGCAGCAGTCCTGTTTAACAAATCCTGTTTTTCTTCCTTTCTCATGTTTTTAAACAAACTGTAATTTTTCTGGCTCAGACCAAACCAGGGCGTTATATATTCATAAATATGTATTTTATCACTTAGCCCAAACTCTTCCTGCTTAATTGATATATTCTGCTCTACAATTTCATACACTACATCTTTTATTGTTATTTTACTGTTATATTTGTTGTAAATTTCGGCTAAAAGATCTGTACCCTCATTTATCCCGACAATAGTTGGTCTGCCCTCAATTATCTTATATTGCACCAATGGATATTTGTAAATGAAGCCGGATGCCTTATGCTGGTGCAAAAGAGCATATTCATTGAATTTTGTTGCAAAAAAACCCCTTACCTGCGCACCACTCGCAGTTATTTTCCTGTCTGATTTTAATGTCAAAATTAATATCTTTAATTGCATATAATTATATGGAGATGTAATTTAAAAGCTTAAAAATAATCACTTCAAATCCGCCAGATTAGCCAAAAATGCCTCTATCTGGATATCCTCGCTTCCTCCTGAGGCAATCCTGAATTCAAATTCCCCGAGCAGTTTTATTATCTTTACCTTCAGCTCATCTTCTATATCCAAAGCCCACACATGGCGGTTTATCGCCCGTATTATCTCAAATCCACTAATGCCTTTTTCTATCATCATGCCCATCAGCATTTTTCTGCTCTTTAGGAAATCCTTGTTCAGTGCATGATTGATGATATCTGCAACTTCACTGTGCATAAGGGTTGCGCTGATTTCAGATACTGTTTTCTTTGTAATTTTTTTACCCTCTATTGCAGTGCACTGGAGCAGATTAATGGCATTCCTTATATCTCCTTCAGAAATTTCTGTAATCATTTCAACTGCATCATCGTCAATTTCAAGGTTCTCTTCCCCTGCAATATTTTTTATGTCCTTTGCAATGTCTTTGCTCTCAATTTTTTTAAACCGGAACACAGCGCATCGCGACTGAATTGGAGGAATTATGTTCGAGGAATAATTGCAGGACAGGACGAATCTTGTCGTGCTTGTGTACTGCTCCATCACTCTTCTCAATGCCTGCTGGGCATCCTTTGTAAGCGCATCGCACTCATCAAGAAATATTATCTTGAATTCAGAAGCCAGGGGCTTTATCTTGGCATTTTGCTTTATCTTTTCCCTAATGACATTTATTCCCCTTTCGTCAGAGGCGTTTGTCTCAAAAAAATTTGATTTCCAGTTCTCTCCCCACAGATCCTTTGCAATGCACATGGCAGAGGTTGTTTTTCCAATTCCGGGAGGACCGGAAAACATAAGGTGAGGCAAAGACTTTTTTTTCACAAAAGAAATAAGGGTATTTGTTATCTTGTCCTGCCCTATTACATCTTTCAATGTTTCGGGACGGTATTTTTCTGTCCAGATTTCATTCATAAAAAAATAAGATGTTTAATTTTTTAAATCTAATAAACTATATGCAATTATTACTGCATATATGCAGAGAGGAAATATGGAAGGCAAAAAAGACAATAAAAAAAAGCAGGAAAGCGAAAAGAAAGAGGAAAGCGCATGCGCCAGATGCGGCATGTGCGGCGGCAACTAAGGGTTTATTCCCTTGCCAACGCTGCTTTTCCGATTGTATTGAATGCATTAAAAAACAGCAATGCGCTTGCATAAGCCTGCGCTTCTATTGCTTTTACTGTGTTTGGATTCAGGCTGTTGAGCTCGCTGAAAAATTCTTTGAGGGCAAATTTGGCGTTTTTTCCGAAAATTTCCTCGTCGCTTTTCCCTTCAGTTTTATATGTTTGAATTACCCAATTGTATATTTTATCATATAACTGCCCTTCGCATACTTTCAGGATATTAAACACAACATTCTGCCAGAATGTCCCGACATTTCCCTTGATAATATCTCCTCTCGGGAATTGCTCCTTTATCATGTTCAGCGGAGTCCCTGTAATGCCGTGCTGTGCAATCCTTGCATCTAATCCTGCCTCTCTCAATGCCTCGGCTATTTTTTTTGTCTGGGCTATATCAATTGAAACCTGCTCTACAATGCGACCGTTCTTGTATATATTTCCGTGGGTTGAGCCATTTGCAATAGCAAGAGCATTTGGATAAATCCCTGCATTGTTTAATTCAGTGATGTATGTCACTGCCTCATCCGGCGTCGTTATTATAAATCCTCTTATATCTGTTCTTCCGATTTCACCAACCTCAGCTTCCAGCCCATATGAAGAGATTCCTTTTTTCTCCATCTCCTCTTTGATAAAATTTCCTATTTTTATGGTGGCATCAATATTGCCCTGCAATTCTTCTTTGGCTGTTTTGCCGTCAAAATTAAATATATGGGATGCATCAATTGCAAATGACGTGAATCCTGCATCTATCTGAGCTTTCACGAGCTTTTTTGTATCTTCAATATCTGCATCGTCTCCTTTTTTTATTCCGATATGGTCTGCATGAAGAGCCCAGCAGTCAAACCCGACTTTGTCTGCGCTTTTTTGCATTGCATCTGCAAACTCTTTTGGAGTGTATCCAATATACCCTCTTTCAAGATTGCATTCTGATCGCGCTATCTCAATGATAAGCGGAGAATCTGCATCCTTTGCTGCCCTGAACAATCCGTCTGCAATGCCTGGTACATATCTTACGTTTGCTGCCATTATAATTGCATCTTTGTCTTTTATCGCCTCAAAAATTTTTGCGCCTGAAATTGGAGAATATTCTGCCATATTAATCATTTATCAATAATGTTGCAGATTTATAAATATATTGTCTCTTTTCCTAAAGATCAACGCCCATTTCTTTCAAAAAATCAAGCAATCCCTCATGGGAGTTATAATGAATGGAATGGATTCCGACTTCTTCAGCAGCATCAGCATATTCTTTTATATCATCAATATAAATGCATTCCTCTGGCTTTAACTTTAGTTTTTCAATTGCATCCAAAAACATCCTTTTGTCCGGCTTCATTGCACCTACCCTAAACGACACAGTTATCTCATCAAAGAGATGGAAAATCCCGCTCTGCTTTATCCCATGCTCAAAATCCCATTCACTGGTATTTGACAGCAGAGCAATCCTGTATTTTTGCTTTAGTTTTTTCATCAGTGCATGCGTCTTTTCAATTGGTCTGAATATGCCGGTGTATGCCTGAATAAATTCATTCTTTTCAATGGAAAGATTGCCTTTTTTTGAAACTTCCCTGAAGAATTCATCAGAGGATATGTTTCCTCTCTCGTATTTTTTCGTTATGTCTGATGAGAGATATATCAGTTCATTGAGTTCTTCAACACTTTTATTGCTAAATTTTGAAATCTCTTTCAGGAAAATTTCATTGTCAAAAGCAGATATGACATTGCCAAAGTCAAATATTATTGCCTTAATCATAAATCTGTTTTCCGCTAAAATTTAAAAAACAATAATCAGGATAACGCATCCTGCAATAACTGTTGTTGCGGCTATTTTTTTGCCTGCATTTTTTCGCCCAAAAAGAAAAAGGAGCCGACAAGTATTATTGCCGGGGCAAAGCACATCAACAGGCTCGTGTGCACCAGTCTCCACGACTGATATGACCAGTACATAAACACGTATCTTATAATCACAGCAATATTTGTAATCATAATCAATATAATTGTGGTTTTCGGAATCCTGAATTTTTCTCTGGCAAATTTAGAGTAGAGAAAGATGAAAATGACTGCGCAGAGTCCGCAGCGAATAAAATAAAAACTAAACGGGTCGTAAACTTCCAGCAGTTTTTTTGCGAACAAGTCGTGTATGCTTGTTAAAAAAGCAGACAAAAAATCAATGACTCTGCTTCATTCACTTTCGTGTGCTTGAGCCCGAAAAAGAAGAGAGAATTAAATATAACTGCCAAAAAGACCATAATGCCTATATATGCTATATTGACTCCTGTCATATACGCAGATGAATAGCCAAAAACAGGAGGCTTCCAATAAGCATGAACAAAAAACATGATAAAACCAATATTTGATTTGTTTTCCAGCCCAGGTGTTTTTTATTGAGCACATATCTTTCCAGCAGCAACTTGGCGCTGTCTGCAACTGCTGCAATAAGTCCTGCAATCCTAATTATGCCATCATCGTCAAATAAACAAAAAAACCGGCGATCAGCGTTGAAATAAAGTTAACGCTCCCGTTTGTCATCTTTTCCCTGTTCTCGAAAACCTGTCCCAAAAAACTGTCAGCAACGGTTCCGACAATGCCGCCAATAAATACGCAAACTGCGAGCTTACCTCTTAGAAAATGCAAATCAGGGCTCAGGAAAGATGAATAAAAAATATAGGCAAATGCCGCGATAACCAGCGAGCCGACAATTGCTGCAAAAAATCCCAGTTGGCTTACACCTCCGTTTGTCCCCGGTTTTACTTCTTTCCACGGATTCAATATCAGGACAGGCTTCTTTTTTGAAAGCATCCCTATTTCAGAGCTCATTGTGTCTGCAAGAGCAGAAACAATACTGCCAAGATAAATAAATGGAAAATTAAACAATGCACTTGTAAAAGCGACAAGCCCGTTTGATATCACGTTGTCAAAATCCCTCGTCTTGTGCGAACCTGATGCCTTTCTTTTTTTCCTCCCATAATATGTGCTTAAGAGACCGAATATAAAAAACAAAAACAACGCAATGAACCATTCAATTCCCTTGTATGAAAAAATCACGGCGCCCATGAAGAGTGAAATGACAATTGCATAAAAGTCAAATGCCTTTACCAAAACCAGTACTACAGAAAATAAAACAAATAACAGCAGTATTGCAACTTCAAAAAATGTCATATTAATCTTCCTTTTTTTTAGATATTATTTCTTTTTTGCACATCTGGGTCAAATGCTCCAGAAAAGGCGTGGTTTTGCTCGTATGCATCTCGACAAGCACAATCCAGAAGTCAGATGTCCATCTTTCCTTCAATATCCTTGCGCTGCTCCTGACTATTTTTTGAACAGCAGGCGCATCGCTAACAGGTATCTGCAATTCAACTTTGTCCTTCTGAAAAATCAAAGGAAGAATAGGCGTTATTTTTTTAATCGCATCATTTATCTGCTCATCCAGACTGCCGAAAATATCTATGTCCAAATGCACCTCATTCAAAGCAATTTCAACTCTGGCAGGTGTCGGAGGGCAGTTTGTCTGCGGATCAATCGCTTCCCGGCAAATGAACTCTATTATCTGCTTTCTTTTTTTTGCCCTCAATTCCTTCATTTCGGCGGCAGTTAACTGTATCTGCCCTTTCCTTAAAATCTCTTCTGCGATTTTTTCTATTTCCGCAGTTCCGAATGCTTCATTTATATCAGATTCATTGGCGCGCTCTGCCTTGCTGATACTGGAAAAGCAATAGTCTCCCACAATAAGGTCGCTTAATGGAATTTCCCTGTTGTCTTTCCATTTTAGGTAATTATCAAAGTCCAAAATCAATTCAAATGTCTTTTTGTTTTTTTTTAGTGAAGCAATAATTGTCTTTGCCATAGGGAATAATGCTTAATTTAATTATAAAAAGATTTGTTTTAAGATAATATATGGCTTCCGTGGATATTGCAAAATTGTGCAAATTATCAAGAATTGACTTGACAGAAGAGCAAAAGAAACAATTCAGCAGTCAAATCAATGAGATAATATCAATGTTTGACGAGCTTGACAGCATAAATACAAAAGGAGTAAAACCATCATTTCATATATTTGATGTCAAAAACAAATACAGGGAAGATAAAATTTATGAATTTAAGGAAATGGGATTGCTGAAGGAAAACATTAAATTCAGCAAGAATAAATATATAACAGGACCGAAACTGTTTGAGTAAAAATTAAATTAGGATAATGCGGTTTTATCCGATTATTAATTATCTGTGCTTTTCTTTCTTTTTTTCGATCTGCTCTGACAGACGGTCCAATGCTTTTGCAAAATCATACTTAAATCCCTTGTTCTGGCTTGTTGAAATAAATACTCCTTTTTTTGATGCCAGACGCATTCTTACATGGCTGTTGGTTGAAGAATGTTCTTTTGCATATATGAAAAGCACACTGCCAACTCCGAGATAATGCATGAATTTTGACATTAGACTAGAGATTTTTTTGTTTATCATTTCCCTGTCAATACTTTCCGGGTCAATTTTGGACAAAGATAATATATACTTCATTGACTTGGATTCAGGCTTATTCTTTAGCACAGATTCAAATACATCTGTAATTGTAACAATCCCTGTGGGCTTTTCTTTCCCGTCTAAAACAATTATAGAAGAAATCTTGTTTGTTATGAATAAATCCACTGCTTTCTCAAGGTCGTCTGTAGTTTTTAAAGTAACTAAAGGATAACTTGCAATCTCAAAAACCGGTGTTGACAGAGTGTGTGTTTTTTCATCCACAATTTCCCCCCGCGCAATCCTGTCCGCTGGATAAACCACCTTTGTAATAACATCATGCAGAGCAACAATTCCGGCAGGCTCATCTTTTTCATCGTTTACTACAATCCTGCTGATATTGTTTTCCCTCATCATATTCATTACCCTTGAAATCGGAGTGTTTTGATCTGTTGAAATTATGTTTTCAGTCATGACTGAATTTAGTTGCTCCTTTGCAAGCCATGTGTGCTTTAACTTATCGAAAAACAATTCATCGCTTATTGTCCCTACTAATTTGCCATCGGTCATGACAGGAAGATACCTCATTTTTGTCTGTATCATTTTTTCTGCTATACTATATACATTATCGTCAATATCAACTGCAGGAGTGCGGATTACAACACTGCTTATATTGTGATGTTTTGGGTCAAACCGCGAACGGACAATCGAACGCTCAGTAACTATTCCTACATAATTGCCCTTGTCAAATACGAAACATACTTTCTTGTTGTCCCTGAATAGGGATAATGTATCAGCAATTGATGCAGATATATTTATCTTCTCATAATTTTTGCTCATTATGTGCCTTGCCTTTATGTCTTCTACTTTTATATTTTCCATAATATTATCCTTTTATTCTCTCAATATTAATTATATTATGCTTTGGATTTGAAAAACCCAGTATTTTTTTGCTTATTTGGGTAAATTTCTTTTCGCATTCAATATAATCTCTTCCTGTTATCTTAATGCTGTATTTTGGCGCGCAAATATAATTTATCCTGACATTTTCCTCTTTAATATCCAGCATTTCCTTTATTTTTTCTATACCGTCAGAATCATAGAGGCGAATGAATATATTTGCATTTATGTAGACCTGCTTTTTTACTATACTCTTTTTAACCAGATTATAAAGGTCTTCTGTAAAGTTCTTTTCCAACTTAAAATCCTTTGAAAAAGTCCCGGCACCAGCAGAGCTCAAATACTCAAATGAATCTTTTATTGAACCAAAAGTATCTGTTAATTTTTTTTTGATTTCCTCGTATGTGATGCCTGCCTTGTTCTTTTCAACAAACCTTCTAAGAAGATTGTTTGCCTTCTGCTCTATCTTATATTCTCTTTCCCGCTCTCTTGAAATATTCACTGGAACCTGCTTAAATGATAAATTTATGTATGAACGATGCCTGTCTACTCTAAGCACTTTTGCAACTTTTATCTGGTTCGGCTTTATGAATTTTTTTATGTCCTTTATCCAGCAGTTTGCTATTTCAGAAAGATGGACAAATCCATTGACGTAATTGTACTCCTTTATTTCAACTATCGCGCTATTTGGACTTATCTCCTTTATTTTGACAATAATATATTCTCCTTCCTCGGGAATTCGCTCCATACATTTTTATTTATTATAACATTAAAAAGTTAAACATATCTCAGCACAAAAATAATTATAAATGTTCAATGGACATCTCCTTACGAGCAATACTGCTCCAATGTTTTGTCTTTCATACAAAATACATTTATCTCAATGATTGTAATCTATGAAAGGAAATATTTGCAGATTTTTCCTGTTTCCCGCAGTTTGCACAACAACAAAAAAATAAAAAACTTCTAAATACTTTTAAAGTTGATTATTGGATATTAATAGATGAATTAAATAAGGTAAATATTATGTCAAGAAAAGTATTGGTTTCTTTTAAGATAATGCCGACGTCGGTTGAATGTGATTTTTCAAAACTTCAGGAAGCCATAAAGGAAAAACACAAAGGAAAGGTAGAAAATTTCAAGATAGAGGATGTTGCATTTGGGCTAAAAATGCTGAGGGCTCTCTATCTAATAGAAGACAAATCCGGCATCACAGATGAATTGCAGGAAGATCTTGAAAAAATAGAGCAGATTGAAAGCGTTGAATGCGACAGCGTGACTTTGATTTAATTAATGATTGATTGAGAATATTATGAATTGGGATGCTATATTAAACAAACTGCCTTCTGTGGAAAGTCCAAAAAAGGATGTTAATTTTAATACCCGACTGAAATGGACAGGCATTATACTATTGTTGTTTTATACTCTCTCAAATATACCTTTATTCGGCGCTCAAAGCGCAGCGGAAATGCTAAAGCAAGTTTCAATGCTTATGGGCGCAAGCTTTGGCTCCATTATGACACTGGGAATCGGTCCTATAGTGACTTCCTCAATTATTCTTCAGCTACTTGTCGGATCAAAAATAGTAGAATTTGACCTCTCGACAGAGGCAGGAAAAGCAAGGTTTGGCCAGATACAAAAATTGATGGCTTTTGCATTTTGCACATTAGAAGCATTTGCTTTTGCATTTTTCGGTGCAATTGTTCCTCTCCCGGGGATGGCTTCAATGATTTTCTTCCAGCTGCTGTTCGGCGGTTTGATTATCGTATTTTTCGATGAAGTCATTACAAAGTGGGGAATCGGCTCGGGAATATCGCTCTTTATTGCGGCAAATGTCAGCACCCAGATTTTTACAGAAGCATTCAGCTTTGCGAGGTCTGATGCAGGATATTTAATCGGAAAAATCCCTGCATTGATTGAAACTGTTGTCGGGGGCGTGTTTTCGTATGAGACAATAGTGCCTTTGCTTTTCCCCCTCATTACCACAGCGCTTGTCTTTTTGATTGTAATCTATGCCCAGACACTGAAAATAGAAATACCTCTTGCTTTTGGTTCCATCAAGGGATTCGGAAGAAAATGGCCATTGAAATTCATTTACACCTCTGTCATCCCAGTAATATTGGTTGCTGTTCTTTTGATTAATGTCAATGTAGTAGGGCAGATGCTCAGTTCAAAGGGCATAAATATTTTAGGAGAATACAGCGGCGGAACTGTTGTGAGCGGACCTTTGCTATATTTAAGTCCACCTCATAATTTTATACTAAGCGTTCTTCAGTTCAATGTTTTAGGTGTTGATATTTTAAGAGTTATATGTTATTCCCTATTCATGATTATAGGCAGTGCTGTATTTGCAACATTCTGGGTAATAACCAGCGGAATGGACGCCGCATCAGTCGCCAAGCAGATACAGAATACAGGAATGCAGATTCCCGGCTTCAGGAAAGACCCAAGAGTCATGGAACGAGTGCTTGAAAGATATATAATGCCTCTTGCTCTTATGGGCGGTGCCTTTGTAGGTTTCCTTGCATCATTTGCCGACTTTATGGGCTCTCTTGCACGAGGAACAGGAATATTGCTTGTAGTCATGATTATATACCAGCTTTACGAGCAGATAGCCACGCAATACATGAAAGACATGAATCCTGCTTTGAGAAAGTATTTTGAGTTGTAATCTACAGGATGCGGGAAAATCATAGATTTTCTGCATATTCAACTTTGTTGAATAACGCACAGAACCCACGGGAACTGACTTAATCCATAGATTAACACAGATTTCCACGAGATTTTTGTATTGTGCAAAAACTATATCTTGTATACATGTTTAGACCCTTTCATTAAAGAATTCTGCTCTAATTTCTGAAAATCATGCAAAATTATTTCTTCTATTTTCAATTATCTGTGTTAATCGTAAGAATCTTGTGAACAGGAAAATAATTTTGCAAATTATTAGAGCAAAATTCTTTTTGCCGTAACTAAACTACTTGCGAAATTTTACAGTTTAGTTACGATTTTAACGGTTCCGTGGCTTCCGTAGACAATCTTGTGAATTTTAACGGTTCCGTGGCTTCCTGTGTCTTCCGTGGATTAAGAACTCTTCATCAATTCCAGCTCATCCCTTAACCGGATTGCTGTATCAAAGTCCAGATTCTCTGCTGATTCTTTCATCCTGTATTCAAGGTCGACAATATATTTTTCCTTTTCCTCTCTTGTCCTAAATTTCCTTAAGATTATCTTTTCCGTTTCCTCTTCTGCAACCATTAGTCCTGCAATGTTTTTTTCTATCGTCTTTGGAGTTATGCCATGCTTTTTATTGTATGCTTCCTGTACCTTTCTTCTCTTAATTATTTGGTCATAAGTTTCTTTTACTGATTTAGTCTGTTTATCTGCATAAAGAATTGCCCGGGAATGGATATTCCTTGATGCCCTTCCTACTGTCTGGACAAGAGAGGTCGTGTTTCTCAAAAAACCTTCCTTGTCTGCATCAAGGATTGCGACAAGGGAGACTTCCGGGATATCCAGCCCTTCCCTTAAAAGATTCACCCCGCAGATTACGTCAAATTTGCCGAGGCGGAAATCTCTTATGATGTTTGCCCTGTCAAGAGTCTTGACTTCGCTGTGAAGCCATCTTGTCTTTATTTTCTGCTCGTCCATGTAAGATGAGAGTTCCTCTGCCTGCTTCTTTGTGATGGTCGTCACAAGCACGCGCCTCTTGTGCTTTATCTCTTTTTTAATCTGGACAATCACATCCTTTACCTGATTTTTACACGGTCGGATTTCTATTTTTGGGTCCAATAGACCAGTTGGTCTTACAACCTGTTCGACAATTACATTATTGCTTTGCTCTACTTCATAAGCAGATGGCGTTGCAGAGACAAATATTGCGTTGTTTATTTTCCTGTAAAATTCATCATATTTTAACGGTCTGTTGTCATATGCGCTTTCTAATCTAAATCCATTCTCAATCAATGACATTTTCCTTGCATGGTCTCCGTGATACATTGCACGAAGTTGAGGGAGCGTCACATGAGACTCGTCAATGATTAAGAGGTAATCTTTGTCAAACATGTCAATCAAAGTAGATGGCGGCTGTCCTTCTTTTCTTCCGTCAAAATGCCTTGAGTAATTTTCAATGCCGTTGCAGTGCCCGATTTCCCTTATCATTTCAAGGTCATATTCTGTCCTTTGCTTTATTCTCTTTGCCTCTACCAGCATATTTTTGTCCATGAAAAAATTAATCCTGTCCTGCAATTCTTCCTCTATTTTGTCCAGTGCCATGTTCTGCTTTTCTTCTGGCATCACAAAATGCTTTGCGGGAAATATATTGCAATGATCAACGGTGTCTATGATTTCATTTGTCATGGAGTCCAACAAGGAAAGTTCTTCTATTTCGTCGCCAAATGTTTCAATCCTTAAGATGCTTTTTTCATAGCTTAAAAATACATCTATTGTGTCTCCTGAAACCCTGAAATTCCCTTTTTTCGGGGCGATGTTGTTTGCTTCGTATTGCATGTCTACGAGCTGTTTTATTATTTGGTTTCTTGGCAATATCTGGTTTTTTTTTACCGGGAAAATCATTGCTTCATAGTCCTTCTTTTGTCCCGAGCCATAGATGCATGAGACAGATGCAATTACAATTACATCTTTTCTGTCTATTAGTGATTTTATTGTTGAGAGCCGCATCAATTCTATCTTGTCGTTTATTGCGGCGTCTTTTGCAATGTATGTGTCGGTTGATGCGATGTAGCTTTCAGGTTGGTAGTAATCGTAATAGGAGACAAAATATTCTACTGCGTTGTTTGGGAAAAATTCTTTGAATTCGCTGTAGAGTTGGGCGGCTAAGGTTTTGTTGTGGGAGATTATCAAGGTTGGCTTTTGGATGTTTTGGATTACATTTGCCATTGTGAAGGTTTTGCCGGAGCCGGTGACTCCGAGGAGGGTTTGGAATTTTTTTGTTTTTAGTCCATTGGTTAGTTGCTTGATTGCTTTGGGCTGGTCGCCTTTTGGGGTGTAAGTTGAGGTTAATTGGAATTTGTTCATGGGGTTATATGAGAAGTAGGTTTAAAAATTGTTGTTGTGTAAAATAGAAAAAATAGTGTCAATTTCTTCTAAAATATTTGTGTGCTCTATTATATTTGCTCTTTTATTTTTTAGAAAATTCAATAACTTCTTAAGCAAACTATAAAACGGCATTATGTTAGATTTTACTTTTGATGTTTTTTTCCATTCTTTCATATTGTCTTCCCCATAAAAAGTTTCTCTTTTCCCGTTATGGTCAAAATCAGGAATAGAAAAAAGCTTCATGGGCATTCAGGCAATTTCAGACCAGAAAACGCAAACAAAAATGGCTCTCGAGCTATTTGAAAATAAACCCGCAATGGTTTCGCATATCATGCAAACGATGGCTCAAAACAGGATATCTGAAAGGAACAAAAAGAAAAAAGGCAAACCAATAAAACCACTTTACACCGCCATTTAACAACCCGTTATAAACCCTTATTAAATGCCACGAAGGTTTATATAGTATCTCACCTAAAATAAGCATTCAGCACATACTGATGCATCATCCTGTGCGTATTAAAAAAAGATGCATTGTAAGCAATAGAATGCTTCATTATATTAATCCACTGCTCTCGATTATTATAATATTTAGGCACTATTTTTTCATCAAGCTTGTAATACAAATCTCTCGCATCTTCCTCGTTGGAATTTTCTGCTTTGGTCCCGATAGACCATCCTGTCTTGTTTTCGATATGCCCTTCAATCCACCAGCCATCTAAAATACTTAGGTTTGGAATCCCGTTATGGCATGCTTTCATCCCGGAAGTCCCTGATGCTTCAAGGGGTTTTTGAGGTGTGTTAAGCCATAAATCCACCCCCGAAACTATTTTCTTTGCAATTTCTATGCCATAGTTTTCAAGATACACTACGCTTATTTTTCCTTTCAGCTCTTTCATCTTTGAAAAAATAAATTTGATTATTTCCTTTCCCTGGCTATCATTGGGATGGGCCTTTCCTGCATAGATAATCTGTATCTCTCCTTTCTTTTGCGCAATTTCAAGCAGTCTGTTTATATCGGAAAAAAGAAGAGTCCCTCTCTTGTATGTGGCGCTTCTTCTTGCGAATCCTATTGTAAATATATGGCTCTTTAAATCTGCACTGGGATGCTCTTTATTCACATAATCTATTAAATCTTTTTTTGCCTTTTTATGAGCATTCCATATTTCATAATCAGGTATGCCGAGGGCATATCTTAAGGAAAAAGAATCTTTTTGCCAGCCGGGAATGTATTTATCGTAAATCTCTCTGAAATATTTTGATGTCCAAACAACAGAATGGATGCCATTTGTTATAGAATCTATAAGATGCCCGGGAAACATCTTTCTTGAAATCTCGCCGTGTTTTTTTGCAACGCCGTTTATATACTGGCTGTTGTCCATGGCAAGATGCGTTAAATCCAGATTTCCCTGATAGCTCATCGCATCAATCTCTTCGGGAGAAATTATGTTTTTAAGCGAGTTTTTCACTACATCTAATGGAAAGTGGTCATGCCCTGACGGAACAGGAGTATGCGTTGTAAATAGGCATTTGGATCTTACTGCATCATAATCTTTTCTTGTTAGTTTTTTCTTTCTGCCTTTCTGCCGTCTTAATAATTCAAATATAAGCAGGCTGGAGTGCCCTTCATTCATATGATATTTTTTTATTTTATTGTATCCTAATGCTTCAAGAATTCTGACTCCTCCAATCCCCAGGATTATCTCCTGGCAAAGCCGGTATTTCCAATCTCCTCCATAGAGCCAGTTGGTTATATTCCTATCGTAGGGATTGTTTTCTTTGAGATTTGTATCCAGAAAAATTACTGGTATCTTATAGCCGGCAACCCCTGTAACATTGTACTGCCATGCCGTCACTGCGACTTTCCTGTCCTCTATTTCAACAATCACTTTTTTATCAGTTTTTTTTAGAAAAAGTTCGGGTTTCCATTTTACATCACTTTCTGTCTGATTGCCATGAGAGTCAAGTTTCTGTGTAAAATAGCCCTTCCTGTACAGCAAAGTTGTCGCAACAACAGGGATGTGAAGGTCGGCGCAACTCCTTATTGTATCTCCTGCAAGAATTCCCAACCCTCCGCTATATGTAGGAATTTTAGAATCCAGCCCGATTTCCATGCTGAAATAAGCAATATTGCGTTTATCTTTTTTTATGGTCCTTCCTGCGAATCTTTCCATAATAAATTATCGCATTCATTCTATTTAACTTTTTCTTTTATTTACTGCGTTCTTTGATTTTAATAAACTTAGATTAATTATTTAAAGCATAATTTTCCTTTATACTTATGCCCTACTCCAAAAACTGCATCATCTGCAAAGGGAGCAATCCTCAAAAATACTGCAACAGGAACTTCTGCCCCCTCATATCAAAATCAAAGATTTATGACAATGTCAGGGAGGGAATTCAGAAGAACTCTTTCAGCGGCAATGCCCCTGCTCCATTCATCGGCAGGCATAATTACCCCAATGTGAATGTCGGGATTTTGTCAACTACTTACGAGGATGAATCTTCGTGGGAATATGACTTTCCAAAGCACTGGGCGCAAAGCAATTATGATGAGGAAAAAATAATGGGATTCAGGACAGGGCTTGTCAATTCAAGGATGCAGTCGGGCGTAAAGTCAAAGAATGAAAAAATAGTAGAACTTGCGCAGGATGTTGCAATGGCGCTTGTTGCCCCTGAAATAGAAATAAGCCTTCAAAAAGCTCCGTCTTTTTCATTTAGTCTGGACACTTACTCTGCGCCAACAGGTCCTGTTGCAGACATGAAAAGCGCAGAGATTACATCCAATATAAAGACCAGCCCAAAGATTGAGAGAGTAATTGACGACACCGATCTCAAAGCAGGTTTAGCGATGAATAACCTCTATGAAAAAAAATTTGATGAAAACACGATAAGCAAAATCCTGAGCGTCGGAAGTATAGGGATTGGCTCAAGAAGAAAGCTCGTCCCGACAAGATGGTCTATTACAGCAACAGATGACATACTATGCAAAAAGTTAATAACAGGCATAAAATCCAATGATTTAGTCAATGAATATATGATGTATTCCGGGGATTATATGGGCAATTACTACTATATAATGTTTCTGCCGTCAAACTGGTCTTTTGAATTATACGAAACATATGCTTCAAATGCTTCATTCAATCAAACAGGCATGTCTCAATACACGACAGATTATGAAAACTACAATGGAAGAAAGGATTATGCTGCCGAGTGCACAGGAGGATACTATGCAGTCCGGCTCCCTGTGGCAGAAAAGTTAAAACAGCTAAAGCGGCAGGCAGGCGTCCTGATATTTCGCTTTATTACTGACGAATACGCAATGCCTCTTGGCGTGTGGGTATGCCGCGAAACTGCAAGAAGAGCGCTGAAAGGAAAACCGCTTTGCTTTGATTCAAAAGAGCAGATGCTTGACTATGCAAAAAAAGTTGCAAAGATAAAATTTGGATATGATGTTGATGAATTTATAAAAAAAAGCAGACTGCTTAAAGAGATAAGAGCGCAGAGCAGGTTGAATAAGTGGATGTAGATGGGTCGGATGAAAATTAATTATTTTTAAAAATATTTATATAGATATATTTTTACATATAACCCAACTTTGACAGTTTGACGCCAAATAAGACAGGAAAACCTATTTGACAGTTTACAAAAAACAGGATTTTTCAATAGAATTTATGTGATAATCGCTTGTTTTTGACTATAAA
>QMVB01000013.1 GCA_003660905.1 Candidatus Nanohalarchaeota archaeon
AATCTGTTTCAAATAAGTAATTATCTGGATTCCATGCTGTTAATTTAGGTTCACTATAATCACTTGATGGAACCAACCATATTTTTGCTCCTGTACAATGTGAATAAAAATCTGGAGCGCCACAATAGTTATGTTCGTTAATATCCATATTTGCATCAGGATAACTTGGTAAATTCATACCTATAGCTGCACTTCCACTAACAACTAAATTTCCATTACTATCTGAAGTTGCTTCAACTATCAATGCACCAGGATTATCTCCTCCCCAATTATTAAATCTATCAGGTTCATCTGCATAATATATCAAAGAATATTGTGTATTTGTTTGAAGCCCGGTTGCTGTAAGTTCATATTCAAATTCTGGACCCATATCATTATATTCTAATGTTGCTTGTATTCCATCTCCAGTAATTGGTTGCCAAGTTGAATTTTTGTTTTCAAGAATTAAAATTGAATCCTCACCAGTAACTGATTCATCTTTACTACAAGGTATATTTGGCAATCCAACCTCTTTTGTTCCAACAGGAGGCGTATCTTCAACAAAGACGCACTGGTGTTTTACCGACTCTTTGTTTCCAAGTTCATCTACACTGTAGTATTCTATTATATGGCATGATTCTTCATTTTTGAAAAATGGTCTTGTATATTCAGTCCAGCCACAGTCATCCCATGCACTTGGCTGCCAAGTCATACATACATTATAATCTTCACAAAATCCCTGAAGCCCATGAGGTCCTTTATACACATTCCTGTAATATGTAGTCATATTGCTTATATTGCATCCATGACCTGTTGGGTCAGGATCATTTGCAACAAGTGTTACAGGAGTATGTGTAGTAATCCAGTGAGGGTATTGGTCTTCAATAATAGTGTAAGGGAAATGAGGGTCGCCATAAGTCTTGGTTGTTTTCGGGGGGGTGTCATCAACCCTGAATTTTTCTATGTCTGTGACATTATTGCCTGCGATATCATAGCAGGTAACATTTAAAACATGAAGTGAGTCTTCATCAAAAGTCATTATATAATTCCAGAAAGTTTCTCCATTTAAGTCCTGATATATTTTTTGTACCGGAGATTCTCCGTCAACAGTATAAGTAATTTCACAGAAGTCAAGTCCGCTTATTCCGCACACACCCAGTTCCTCAACAGTAATATTTATTTGGGTGTTTTGCCTTACCCAGCATACCTCACCATCTCCGGGCGGGCAGGGACCTGATTGCGGCCCAATTATTTCTTTTGTTATGTTTGGTGCTAAGTCGTCAACGCTTGTAGTATCATTAAGATATTGAATTGAACCCTGGTTTGGAAATGTTATGTCTCTTGTTTCAAACTGCCAAGTCCAGTTACATCCGTTTTGTGGTGTTGTTGCAGAAAAAGTGAAATATTCTGACCCGCCGACAGGTATGGTATTCACACCTTGAGGGTACCCATAATAATTACATATTCCTGGAGCCGGTTCAGATAAAATCCATCCTAATTTTTGATTACAGGTGAAATTTGTGTAATTATCATTTCTGTAAATTCTAACTTCTCCAATTGCATGAGTGCTACTAGCATTATTGTAAAATGTAACGGTATAATCCATACTCTGTCCCGCAGCAGACCACTCCGGTTCTAAATCCGCCGTACTCGTATGCGTTGCAAAACCAACAGAAGCCAAAACCAATATTGCTGTCAAAAATACAGCAGAAAGATTCGTCATTTTTCTTGTAAAAAATTTTTCCCCCTCCATATTAACAGAAAAAGGGAAGATTAATTATAAATAGGTTTGTATTATTGTAATTGTTCCGTAATGGTTTCGTAATTGTTTTTGTTAATTTTTCATAATAATTATAAAAAAATACACTGGGTCATAGAACCCAAAAATAGCCCATCTAAGCTATATTTTAATACATATATAAATATATATAGAAATGCTTAAAAAGAGATTTCAGGAAAATAATTTTGGTTCATTTTAGAGAAGTTGTACCAAAATTCTTTATGCCAAAAATAAGCAAAAAATTGTTTTAAAAAATTACGTTATAATTCTATGATATTATGAAAGTAATCCAGATAAGGCTTCCGATGAAACTTCTTGAAAAAATTGATGAATTAATAAAAGAAGACTATTATTCTTCGAGATCTGAATGCATAAGAGAAAAAATCAGGGAAAGCCTCAAAGAATAAAAGAGAATATTCTGTTTAATGGAAGATGTTTCAATCCTTGTTTTAATAGATTAAGAGTTATGTTTCATATAAATCGAGTCCACTTTAACCACCATTATTCTTATTAATTATACTCAACTTTTAACAGTGAGTCTCATATAAATGCATAGAAAATTAATCCTGCAAACATAGAGAATGCCCTTTTTCTTTTAGCCACGCCCTGCGCTCTTTATAATCAGGCATCATATTCCTTACTTTATCCCAAAATCTTTTCGAATGGTTTTTTTCTTCAATATGGCATAATTCATGAACTACCACATAATCTATTATATCCAAAGGCGCCATTATAAGCCGCCAGTTAAAGTTCAAATTATCTTTGCCGCTGCATGAGCCCCATCTCCTTTTGGCATTTGAGATGCTTATTTTCCTGTACCTGAGTCCGGAAACTGCTGAAAAAAAAGATGCCCTCTGGCAAAATTTATCGTATGCCTGCTTCCTGTACCATTTTGTAAAAACATCCCTTGCCTTATGCGCATGCCGGGCAGACAATATAAAACTGCCGCTGTCAAAATAAAGCGGAGTTGAAGCATTGTCCATTATATACAGCTTGCATTGATTCCCGAGATAAAAAAAATATTCTCCTTCTGCAAATGCCCTGGGCTGTTTCTTGTCGCATCTCTCCCTTACAAGCTTCTGCTTTGCCAATATCCATTTTATTTTTTTGTCAACTGTTTTTTGAATATCCTTGTCAGAAGCGCGCATCGGAACCCGGACAATAAGGTCTGCCTCCGGGGTTATCTCCAGCCCGAAAGTCTTTCTCTTTGACCTTACTATCCTGCTGATTTCTGCATGCATATATTGTTTATGCATTGAATATTAATAAAGTTTACTAAACTTTTGCGTTTTTAAACCCATCTATAATTAACAAAAAAACATCCTTACTTACAACACTTTCAATCAAATTGAGATACTTCTCAATTTGAAACCTTTTTTTCATAAAGTCCATAATTTCCCTAATCGTCCTTTTCACTCCGAATACAAAATATTCAAGTTTCATAAGGCACAATATAGAACAGACGAGAAAGACAAAAGCCCAGTATCTAATGAACCCATATTCTTTTTCATCTGATAGTTCTTTAATGCCTAAATTGGACTTTAACTTTTTATGCATAACTTCGATATTCCATTTTTTTTGCATAATTGTAGGATAAAAGAAATGAAATATGTATTTTTAAAAAACGCAAAACTTAAGTAATGTAATTGAATTGAGAGATAATGCATTTGCAACCTCTCCAAAACAAACATTTATAAGCTTAATCCAAAATACCACCTATGGGAAAAGCAGATATAAAGGACAAAATAGAAAGTCTGGAAATAATAAAATGCCCTTATATGACAGAAAAAATGACAAAGAATATTGAATTGACAAACACTCTGCCATTCATAGTTAAAAGAACTGCCAATAAACCGGACATAAAAAGAGCAGTGGAACTTATGTTTGATGTAAAAGTTGAAAAAGTAAACACAAATGTATCAGCAAAGGGGCAAAAAAAAGCAATTGTAAAGCTTAAGTCGAATTACAGCGCTTTTGACATTGCTTCAAATATGGGGATGATATAATAATATGGAAACAAGATTTCGTTCAGGAACATACAAGAAAATCAAGGTCAGGTTGCCTTCAGGAAGACGCACAATGCATTTTGTGAAAAGAAAAGTCGGTCCTGCTCTTTGCGCTGTTTGCAAAACCAAGCTTCCCGGCGTTGCTTCTGAAAGGGCAGCTAAAATGAGAAAGATTTCCATGGCAAAAAAAACTGTTTCGCGCGCTTATGGCGGATATATGTGCGCAAAATGCCTTCGGAACAAAATAAAACAAGAATATATTTCAGGCAGTTCTATTAAAAAAGAAAATGATATCAAAAAAGATTAATGGTTTTCTGTCGCTTTTAAGACCAATAAATTGTTTTATTTCTTTCTTCAGCGTTTTTGCAATCATTTTTGTGCTGGCAAAAATAACTGCTGTGGCTTTTTTGCCGATTCTTTTTGAATCTATTTTTGCGGCTTTTGCAGTATCCTTAGTTACTGGTGGAGGCAATGCGATAAACGATTATTATGATATCGAAATCGACAAAATCAACAAGCCGTCCCGTCCCATTCCTTCAAAAATAATAACAAGAAAGCAGGCGCTTCATTTTGCTATTGCTCTTTTTTCACTTGGCTTGCTTTTTGCTTTTTTTGTAAATTTTTATGCTTTTTTGATTGCTTTGTTTAATACTGCGGTTTTGATTAAGTATTCGAAAATAAAGCAAAAGACAATGCTTGGAAATTTTATTGTTGCTTATTTGTGCGGAAGTGTTTTTTTGTTCTCCGGAACCATTTTGATGGCGGAATTTGAGTTGATTGCTCTTTTTTTTATGCTTGCCTTTTTTCTTATGCTCGGAAGGGAAATTACAAAGGATATTGAAGACATTGAAGGGGATACAGGAATAAAAAAAACAACAGCGACGCAATTTAGCGCCAAGCACGCAGGGGCATTGAGCGCCCTGACGCTTGCATCAGCCATCATTGTGAGCCTGATTTCAATATATTATTTTGCCGGGAAAATATATATTTTGGCAATATTTTTTGCAGACACAATTTTGTTTTATTGCATCATAAGACTGCTTTTTAATCCGATAAAATATGCATCAGAATGCCAGCGCTTAGAAAAGCTCGCAGTGGTAATAATGCTTGCAGGAATATTTGTATGCTCTTTGTAATGCCTATTTTTTGACTTCTTTTTCGAATAAAGTGCATTTTGCGTCAGGAACTTTAGTTACGACAAAAAGAGTTTTGCTATAATAATTTGCAAAATTATTTTCCTGTTTTATCAAGAAGTTCATTGTCATCTGAATCCAGGGACTCTTCCTGCGATTCTTTGTTTGTGTTCTCTTCTTCATCGTTCGTATAATCTCTTTTTCTCTCAAATTCCTTTTCAACATCTTCTATTTCATCAAGAAGTGCGTCATCTTTTGTAATTTCAGGTTCCTCACCGATTTCTTCACTTTTTTCTTCACTTTCAACCGGTTCTTCTTCCACAACAGGAGATGAGTTCATTAATTCCTTTGCCTTTTTCCTGAATTCAGAAAGCAGGTCTTTTTTTGATTTTTTCCTGCTTTTTATTTCTTCCGGCGGTTTTTTTTCCATAACAGGCGGTGCATTTAGTATTTCTTCCTCAATCTGTTCCAGTTCTTCTTCATCAGGTTCCTGCTTGATTTCAGCTTCATTGATTAATTCGGGCTCAATAGAATCTATTTCCGGTTCAGGCGTTTTTATCTTTGTATTTTCTTTTTTCAGATCTGCTATGGATTTTGTTAAGTTTTCAACTGTTTTTTCAAGTGAACTGATTTTCCTGCCTAATTCTGCATTCACTGCCGGAATGTTTCCATCTTCATTCCATTCAGGGTTCTTGTTTTTTACATTGTCGATGATAAATGTTTTCAGGTTGTTGAATTTATCATCCATATTTAAAATCTGTTTTTCCATTGACTTGTTTTCTTCCTTTATATCCATTAGGTCTTTCATCTGCATATTAAAATCGTTTATTTTGATTATCCCTTTATTTAGGTAGGATATCATTTTTTCACATATTTTCAGCCTGTTTTCTAATTTTTCCTCGCTTTCTCCTCTACCTTCACCATCGTGCAGGGAGGTTGCCTGTTTCAAAGATTCAATTTGCCTGTTTGTTTCATCTATCTGCTTTCTAAGAAAAGATATTTCCTCCTGACTGCCTTCAGGCGCTTCATCAACGATTTGATTTATGTTTTTTGCAGAAATTTGCGCAGCATTTCTCTTTTTGTCTATTTTTTGCTTTAATCCTTCTGTCGCGCAGAGCGTCATTTCCTCAAGAAGCTTCAGATGCTCTTCAAGTTCGGCAATCCGGTTTTCCATTGATTCTTGACTGTCCTGGAGGTGAATAATATCCAGTTTTACAAGGAGATTAATATCTTCAAGAGAACTTATTCGGGCATTAACCTCAGGATCATTAGAAGATTCATTGGTTTTTTTATTTTCCATATACTATTAATATTTGAAACTTAACATTTATATAATTTATTAGACATTGAAATATTATCTCTTGAGCTGTTATTATTTTCCTATGAGCCGAAAACTATATATATGTTTCGTTCATATAATAGGTATAAAATAAAATAAAATAATGTGATTAAAATGGAAGTAAATAGAAAAGCAGTGACACCGGTTATAGCGGTGGTATTATTATTGATGATGACGGTGGCAGTCGGCGGGGTTGCCTTTATGTGGATAACCAAAATGCAGAAAGGCATGCAGGATGACATTACTGAGCAGCAGGAAGCGATGACCAAGAAGGCGAGTGCAAGTTTAGTAATAGATAGTGCCTGGTCAACTGCTGCTGCAGCACAAACACACATTCTTATAAGGAACAATGGGCAATATACTTTTACCAGTAGTGAAATAGATAATATGCAGGTATTCCTTGATGGCGTTCCAATAGGAGCGTTGAGCACCGTATTTGATGATGCTACAGTAAGTAATCCGTGCATAGGCAATGCTCTTGCTCCGGGAGAGAGTTGCGAGGCTGTAGACGATGCAATAGGTAATGTTGATTGGACAGGTGGTTCAGGATGGGAATTCAGAATTGAATTGATAGAGGCAGAAACAGAAGCAAGAGCATCAAAATCATGCAGGATGAGTTCTGATTCGCAACTTGCATGTTAAACTTTATTTATTTATTTATTTTTAATTATAAATAATGAGGAAGTCTATGTCTGGAAGAAAGGGAGTAGAAGGGATTATTGCAGTAGTAATATTATTGATGATTACTGTTGCAGTTGCTGGTGTTTCTTTTACATGGATAACCAAGATGCAGAAAAGTATGCAGGATGATATTACCAAGCAGCAGGAAGCGATGACCAAGAAGGCGAGTGCAAGTTTAGTAATAGATAGTGCCTGGTCAACTGCTGCTGCTGCACCAATGCATATTTTTATAAGAAACAATGGGCAATATACTTTTACCAGTAGTGAAATAGATAATATGCAGGTATTTTATAATGGTGTTCCGCATGGAACGTTGAGTACTATATTTGATGATGCTACAGTAGCAAATCCATGTATAGGCAATGCTCTTGCTCCCGGAAAGAGTTGCGAGGCTGTAGACGATGCAGCAGGCACTATTGATTGGGTCGGTGGTTCAGGATGGGAATTTAAGATTGAATTGATAGAGGCAGGAACAGAAGCAAGAGCATCAAAAGAATGCAGGATGAGCAAGGATAATCAACTTGCCTGTTAAATATTACCTGTTTGCTCCTCCTCCCAAAACCGCAAACTTATATATTTTTCCTTTTAATTAATCATAAGGTGTAATAATATGTTTAGTTTATTCAAAAAAAAAATAACTCCTGAAGAGATGGAAATCAATTTACGCATAATAACTGCTAAAATCCAGAAGAGAGAAAGCAAGCTGAAGGGCATTGTAGACAAAAACAGGGAAGAGGCAAAGCATGCGCTTCGGGAAGGAGATGAGCGGAGATTTAGGAGAGTCAGCCAGAGATATGGTATGGCTCAGAAGCAGTTAAAATATGTGGAAGGTCTAACAGATACCGCCAATGCAATGGATGATGCAATCCAGATGCAGAGAGGTATGAAGGACTTAGTCAGCGTTACAGAGGACTTTGCTCAGATTCAGGCAAAGCTCGGGATAGATCCAAAGAGAATAAACAAGGCGGTTTCCCATATACAGCAGGCATCTGAAAAAACACAGGCAATGGCTGAAAATCTTGCTATGACAATGGATGCTGCGCTTGGAAATCAGTCAATTGAAGAAAAGGAAGCAACTCAAACTCTTAAAGATGAGCTTATAGGCGAGTTGAGCGCAGAGGCGCAAGTTAAGGACGATTTGGGAGAAAAAATCAAAAAGGAGCTGGCTAAGGAAGAATAAAGATTTTTGTTTTTAAATATACTGCATATAATAATATAAGAAAACAGCAAAAGTAATAGTTTGTGGCAAAATCCAAAAAGTAGGCTATAGGGCAAAAGTTATTGGAATTGCCAACAAATTAAGGATTAAAGGAGAAGTTGAAAACCTTAAAGACGGAAATGTTAAAATGACTGCGCAATCTGAAAATGAAGCAAAAATAAAGGAATTCATAAAACAAATCAATATCAAAAATACATTAATTAAAGTTGATAGTGTTTCTGTTGAATATGTTGATATGGATAAAAGTTACACTGATTTTAAAAAAATTATCAAACCCAAAGAAACAGATGAGCGATTGGATACTGCTGCCGAACATCTAAAGGAATTAATTGTAGTTACAAAAGAAGGCAATAAAGAGAATAAAAAGGGATTCAGCAATCTTTCGAAGGAAATCCGGGAAGGAAATGAAAAACTGCTGGACATGCAAGACCAGATGCTTGATAAGCAGGATAACAACACAGAAGTATTATCTGAAAAATTAGATAAAATGTCAGGCAAATTAAACAATATCCATGAAGATTTATCTGTTAATCTGAAATCTTTTCATCATGATACAATCGCCAGATTCGATATTGTAGATGAAAAATACGGCAAAATCGCGGAAAATATTGAAAAAGCAGTTTATGCAATAAACAGAACCTGCGACAATACAGAAAAGATGCTTGAAAAATCAGAAAAGGACAGGCATGATTACAAAGATTCAATGAAAGACCTTGTCGGCGCAATCGTTAAGCTTGCTGAGAAAAAGCAATAATAATAGGATTAATTTCATGAAATTCGAAAATTTGTTCAGAAAAGAGAAGTTCTTTTAAATAATTTAATATATAATTAATTTACATGATGAAAAAAATACAGGATGCCAAAAGATTCAGGCAGATAATAAGAATATTTGCAAAATACGGATATTCTTATGTTCTGGACAAAAACCAGAATATAGGCTTTATATCGTATCTCAAAAGAGATGAAAAATTAAGCGCTCTTTCCACCCCGGAGAAGATAAGGAAGATGTTTGAGGAACTGGGGGTCTCTTTCGTAAAGCTGGGTCAGATGATGAGCACAAGGGCGGATTTAGTTGGCGAGAAAATAGCAAAAGAGTTGGAAAAGCTCCAGGATGATGTTGCTCCTTTTGGCTTTGCCATTGCAGAAAAGCAAATCGAAAGCGAGTTGAAAAAACCAATAAGCAAGTTGTTCAAATCATTTGATAAAACCCCGATTGCGTCTGCCTCAATCGGACAGGTCTATGGTGCAGTGCTGAAAAACAAAAAGAAAGTGATTGTGAAAGTTCAGCGCCCTAAAATAAAAGAGGAAATAGAAAGTGATTTGAGATTAATATATTATTTGACGAGTATTGTTCAAAAGCACACTTTTTCAAAGTATGGCGACCTGAAGACGCTTGTAGAGGAGTTTGATAGATACATCCACAAGGAGCTAAATTACATTGTCGAGGGAAAAAATGCAGATATTTTCAGGTACAATTTTTTGAATGACAAAGATATTTTTGTCCCTGAAATCATATGGACGCACACAACAGAGTATATTTTGACAATGGACTTTATCGAGGGAGAAAAGTTGAAGGATTTATTCAATGACCAAAGAAAATACAAGTTCCATATAAATAAGAAGAGAATAGCAAAGCTTCAGGCAAGGGCTTTTTTCGAGCAGGTTTACATGCATGGCTTTTTTAATGCAGACCCTCATCCGAGCAATCTTTATATCCTTCCAAACAATAAACTGGCGCTTCTTGATTTCGGAATGACAGGAAGGTTCAGCCAGCCAGTGCTGAACGATATCTCTAACCTCTTTATATTTATAATCAGCGGAGATATTGAAAATCTCGTCAGGCAGTTCATGAATATGCACATAATCACTGTGGATGCAGACATTGCCGCCCTGAAAAATGACATATATGACCTGAAAGATTACTACTACAACATAGCTCTCAAAAATATAAAAATGGGACAATTCATACAGGATTTGTTTTGCATATTTTTCAAATACAGATTAAAAATACCCAGGGACTTGTATTTCTTTGTAAGGGGTCTGGTTCTCGTTGAGGCAAACGGCGAAAAACTTGACAGTAATTTCAATACAATTGATGAGTGCAAACCTTTCATAAAAGAGATAATAAAAAAGAAAGTCAGCCCGAAAAGGCTGAGGGACAGGCTAAAAAACGCTCTTTTTGATGCAGAGTACATTCTTGACGAATTTCCCGAATCCCTGAGAAATTTTGTTGACAATTTCGGCAAAAAAGGATTGAGTATAAATATAGAGCACAAAAATCTTGAAGTTGTTGCAAATGAGATGGAAAGAGTCACCAACCGGATTTCATTTGCCCTTATCATCTCTGCGATAATCGTTGCTTCTGCCCTGATTATGACAATTGATAAAGGACTGCTGTTATTTGGATTTCCTGTGCTCGGGATTCTTGGATTTGTATTTGCAGCGTTTCTGGGATTTTTGATGCTGCTGTCTCTTATCAGGAGAGGAGATATATATTGATATCCTAAAACCTTTTCTTCAACTCTTCAATCTCTTTTTCTTCAATTTTTTTAAACAAGGGTTTTGCTTCCCTTAAAAGAATATTTTTCTCTAGTTCCAATGGAATTTTCTCTTTCAGGCAATTACTCATATTAAAGGAAGAATCAATCTGCTCTATAATTTCCTTTGTTTTTGCCGGCATGAAGGGATAGAGCAAAACACTTGCGTTGAGCAAAATCAAAAAAGAGAACCATAGTACATGATTTGCCTCTTCTTTTTTGCTTTCATCTTTAATCAATTCCCATGGCTTGTTTTCCTGAAAGTACTGGTTTCCAAGAGAGCTTACATTGAGCGCATTTCTTAAGGATTCTTTTATATTGCCCTTGATATTTTCATTTAGATAATTGCTGATATTTTCTTTTATCTTATTTGAAATGTCTTTTTCTTTTTTGCTTAATTTTCCTTTGTCTATTGGTTCAATCTGCCCGAATCTTTTTGCAATTGATGTTATCCTGTAGGTGAAATTGGCATAATTTGCAATAAGTTCATTATTTATTTTTTCCATAAATTCCTGCCATTCAAAATCGCTGTCCTTTCCTTCAGGAAGTACTGAAGCCAAGTAAAATCGCCATGTGTCGCTATTATAGCTGAGCTTCATCACATCATCGCAGAACACGCCGCGATTGTTTGATTTTGAAAATTTCCCTTTCTCGTAATTTAAGAATTCATTTGAATAAATGCGGGAGGGAAGATTCCATTTTTTGCTGCTCATCAACTCCGCAGGCCAGATGATTGTATGGAAAGGGACATTGTCCTTTCCCATGAAATGGATAATTTCACTATTTTTGTTTTGCCAGTAATCTTTGTAATCAAGATTATTTTTATCGCAATAATCCTTTGTTGCGGCAATATAGCCTATAGGAGCATCAAACCACACATAAAAGACCTTGTTTTCATATCCTTCAAGAGGTATTTTTACGCCCCAGCTTAAGTTCCTGCTGATGCATCTTGGCTCCAGTCCATCCTTTATCCATGCAAGAGGAAGATTTTTCTCTATTCCCCTGAAATTCCTGTTTCCTTCAATGTATTTTTTGAGTTTTCCTGAGAATTTTGGCAGGTCTAAAAACAAGTGTTTGTCTTTTTTAATTACCGGTGTCTGCCCGCAAAGCTTGCATTTTGGATCTATCAACTCTTCAGGATTTATGAATTTTGAGCAATTGTCGCACTGGTCTCCTTTTGCCCCCGGCTTCTTGCAGAAAGGACAAATGCCTTCTACATAGGAGTCGGGCAGGTATCTTTTGCAGTTAGGACAGTAAAGCAGAGTAATTTCTTTTTCGCAGATATACCCCTGCTTGTGCAGGTCAAGAAATATCTCTTTTGTCAGTTCATGGTTTGATTTTGAGCTTGTCCTTCCAAAATAATCAACTCCAATATTGAACCAGATAAGGATATCCTTTATTTTTTTGTGCATTATTTTGCAGTATTTTTCTTCCGTCATCTGCTTTTTCTCTGCTTCTATTTCTGTTCTTGTGCCTGATTCATCGGTTGCGCAGATATAGAGGACATTTTCGCCCTGTAATTTCAGGATGCGGGTATAGATGTCTGAGCGCAAAAGAGGGATGAAATTGCCAAGATGAGGGATGTTGTTTATGTAAGGCAGAGCTGAAGTGACGAGATGTTTTTTTGTCATATTAATTCAATATTATTTTGCATTGAAATTTTAAAAACATGCCAACGAAGTGCAATATTATTCTCGCCTATCGCTCTTCAAGCGCACATTTAAAAAAATTTAATTTTCAAAACCCCTTATTTTCTTTGTTTATTCTTTCAATCATGAACTGCGGTAATTTAAAAGAAGCAAAATGTATGTCTTTGTTGTAGTATTTTGTTTTAATATCAAAATCAAAATATTTTAAATCTTTTTCTGGATCAAATTTTTTAGAAGCAAGCGTAAATGCAAATAATCTCCCTGGAGAACTGGATATAGTAGCAGTATATACTTTTGATATCAAAAAATATTTTGATAATTGTTTCCTTGTATATTCGTAATCAATATTTCCATATTGATAAAAAGGCATATATGAATCTGTCTGGAAAATTCCATCTTCAGACAATCTTTTATGAGCTAAATTATAATATTTTTATATATGCGCTTACGACTTTTTCTCGTTTCCTTGCAATAAACACAACGAAAAAAACACCATGAATATCGCTGGTCTTACGAGCGATACCGCGCTTTTCAAGGTTAAAAGCGGCTCACTGCGGAATTAGCTTTCTTGCACAAATTACGGCGAATTCCTTTGTTCAACCACTTTTAATGGGATGGGCGTGACTTGAACACGCGACACCTGGATCTTCAGTCCAGCGCTCTGCCAACTGAGCTACCATCCCATCAAACAATGCAACCAACACTTACTCAAATTCAGAAATAATTTCCAGATTTTTCAATTCCGCTTTTCCGCCTGTTGGTAATGCAAAATCAGCTCCGCATACAAGGCATTTTACTTTTTCCGTTGCTTTGCTGAAGATAGTCTGTTCATTTTTGCATTTGGTGCATCTTACTTTCAAAAATTTTCCTGCCATACTTTATTAAAAATTGGAACTTTATTAAATCTATCGAAAATTTATAAAGATTCCTGCATGATATTTTTATGAATATTCTTATTGTTGGAAGTGGTGCAAGGGAGCATATAATAGCTGAAAAAATCCATGAAAGCAAGCGCGAACCGGTTTTGTTTTGCTGTAGCGGCACAATTAATCCAGGGATTGAAGAACTCTGCAAAAAGGCAGTGGTTCTGGATACAGGAAATATTGATTCTATTGTTGAATTTGCAGAGCAAAATGACATTGAATACTGCGTAATCGGACCTGAAGCGCCAATATGCATGGGGCTTGCTGATGAACTGGAAAAGATTGGCATAACTGTAATTGCGCCAAAAAAAAAGGCAGCAATAGAGGGAAGCAAGATTACCACAAGGGACCTGTTTAAAAAATACAGCATCAGTGGAAACATAAAATACACTTCAGTAAATGCAATGGATGAGCTAAATGATGCAAAAAAGTTTTTGGAAGAGTTAAAAAAGGAGAATCTGGGGTTTGTGGTCAAGCCTGACGGGCTTACCGGCGGGAAAGGAGTGAAAGTCCAGGGAGAGCATCTCCGGACAATTGATGATGCGCTGGATTATTGCCAGGAAATACTGCAAATTAAGGATGCTCTAATCATCGAGGAAAAACTGTACGGGGAAGAGTTCAGTTTTCAGGCATTCAGCGACGGGAAAACACTGAAATTTATGCCTCTTGTGCAGGATCATAAGAGAGCTTTCGATGGAGATACAGGTCCGAATACAGGAGGAATGGGCAGTTATAGTTTCGTAAACCATTCCCTGCCTTTTTTGACAGAAGAGCAAATCCAGGAATCGCGGCAGATAATGACAGAGACTATTGATGCTATAAAAGAAGAGTACGGTATTTTGTTCAAGGGCATTTTGTACGGTGGTTTTATGGTGACAAAAAACGGCATAAAATTGCTCGAATACAACACGCGATTCGGTGACCCCGAAGCTATGAATGTCTTGTCTATTCTAAAGACAGACATCTGCGATATATTTGAAGCTATCAAAGAAGAAAAGCTTGATGAACTAAATGTTGAATTTGAGCAAAAAGCAACAGTATGCAAATATATTGTTCCAAAAAACTATCCTGATAAATCCCCGTCCGAGGAAATTAGGATAATGCCTTTTGAAAACGCAAAACTCTATTACGCCAATGTAGAAAAAAGAGACGGAAAATTGATGACTCTTTCAAGCCGCGCTCTTGCGTTTGTTTCAAGCGATGAGAATATTTACACAGCAGAGCGAAAAACTCAGGAAGCAATGAAATCAGTTGTTGGAAATGTGAGGTACAGAAGAGATATTGCAACAAAAGAATTGATTGAAAAAAGAATAAGCCACATGGATGCGATTAAAAATGGAAAGCAATGAAAAATTGTTTTGTTTTGATCTGGAAGGGCCTATTAGCCTGAATGACAACTGCAAAGATATCGCAAAAGAACTGGGATTAATTAGGGTATTCGATATTCTGGACAGGTATGATGATATTCTTTATTATCAAAAAAAATCATGCATCGGCTCTACATTGAGATTTATACTTCCGTTTTTTATTGAAAAAAAGCTCGATAAATCAAGGATGAGGCAGATATCTGAGAAAACAGTATTGGCCAAAAATATAGATGCGGCAATAATCAGTGCAAAGCAAAAAGGAATTATGTCCATAATTTCCACGAGTTATGAAATTCATTCTTATGCCATAGGAAAGAAAGTAGGCGTAAAGGAGGAAAATATTTATTCAACAAAAATCAATCTTGATGGAATCTTAACGCCAAAAGACAAGGAGTTGATTGAAAATATAATCAGGCAATCTGTTTATTTGAATAAGAAAAGCGACAGTGAACTTGAAGATTACATGAATGCTTTTTTTTCATCCATCTCAAAGCCGATTGAACAAATAGTCAATGATACGATTGTCATTGGCGGTTTTGAGAAAAAGCAGAAAGCAGATGAGTTGATGAGGAAAAACAACATCCTGGGCAAAAACATCGTCGCTATAGGCGACAGTATTGTTGATATAGAAATGCTCGAATTTGCCAGTGCAGTCGGAGGTTTTTCCCTTTGCATCAACGCAAAAAAAGAAGCGATTGATTCAGCTGATTTTGCCTTATGCTCACTGGACAGGAAGCACCTTGTTTCCCTGTTTGAAACATTTGAAAAATCAGGAAAAGATGGTTTGATTGATTTGGCAACCCGGCAATCAGGAAATCCAGATTATGTTTTTTCATATCTGCGGAATTTGGGGAAAAACGAAAAAAACAAGATAATAGAATTGCATAAAAGCATGAGAAAATATATAAGAGGATAGAATAAAATGTGCAGTATTGTTGGAATAGCATCAGGTGAAAAGAAACAGGATGTTTCTTATGAATTGTATAATGCGCTTATTTGCCTCCAGCACAGAGGACAGGACGCAGCAGGCATTGCAACCGCAGGTCCTGATGAAAAAATACATGTAAAAAAAAAGAAGGGACTTGTATTTGAATTTACAAAAAAGAACTTGAACCATTTGACAGGAAATTTCGGGATAGGCCACACAAGATATTCTACAGCAGGTTCAAGCAAAATAGAAAATGCGCATCCCTACATTATTAATTATCCAACTTCTATTGCCATTGCAAGCAATGGTGACACGCGCAACTACAATGAATTGAAGCAGTTTCTCCATAATCAAGGAATCTGCCTCCAGACAGACTGCGATATTGAAGTTATGGCAAAATTGTTTGCATGCCAGTATTTAAAATCAAAGGATGTATTTGAAAGCGTCACTTTTTTGATGAAAAAAGTCATAGGCGCATATTCTGTTGTATGCCTTATCCAGAATAAGGGATTGCTTGCATTCAGAGATCCTTATGGAATACGTCCGCTTGTTATGGGTCAAAAATCATCGCAGGACAAATCATTTATGTTTGCATCTGAAAGCGCCCCTCTGGATATAGGAGGCTATAAATTTACCTGCAATGTAAAGCCAGGGGAAGCAATATTCATTGATAGGGATTTGAAATGCAATAGAAAGATGATAGTTGAAAAGACAAAAAAAGCTCATTGCATGTTTGAGTGGGTTTATCTTGCTCGTCCAGATAGCGACATTGAAAATTTAAGCGTATATCGATCAAGGGAAAATATGGGGAAAATCATGGGAAAAATAGCCAAATCAATGAACTATGTTGACCCTGAGAGCGTTGTTGTTCCCGTGCCTGACAGCGGAAGAAGCGCAGCAATTGCCTTTGCCGAAGAGACAGATATGAAATATCGCGATTATATTATAAAAAACAGATATATAGCAAGGACATTCATAATGGAGACAGGCAAAATGAGGGCAAAGAATATTAAATTAAAATTAAATGCAAGTCAGGGCGTTGCCGGCAAAATAATATTTCTAATTGATGACAGCATTGTCCGGGGTACAACAGCAAAGCAAATAGTAAAAATGTTGAAATCAAAAGGCGCAAAAAAAATAATTTTTGTATCTGCCTGCCCGAAACTTATATCTACCTGCAAGTACGGCATAAATATATCCACAAAAGAGGAATTGATTGCGCATGGCAAAACAGTCGATGAAATAAGAAAAGAAATCGGCGCTGATGAATTGATTTATCCTTCGCTTGATAATTTAAAGGAAGCTCTTGGGATGGATGAGCTCTGCATGGGATGCCTGAGCGGAAAATATCCGCATAATGCAGAATAATAAATATTGGTGATACTATGATAAAGGAATTTGTAAACAAATATTTTATTTACCCAATTGTCCACGATACAGGATACAATATATACAATACCTCTGTATGGGCAATAATCTTTGTGCTGGCAGTGGCACTTCTTATGAAATATTTTGAAGCCAAAAAGCAGGCAATCGATGTTAAATTTATTTTTGCTTTACTTCCATGGATTGCTCTTGGAACAATATTGCGGGTTTTGAAGGATCTAGAGGTACTGCAAAGTATTCTGTTTATAACTCCTTTGATATATGTTGTCATATTCTGCACATGCTTTCCTGCCCTTGCGCTGTCTCACTGGATTGAAGCCAAAACAAAAATGCCCTACTGGAAAGCATGGTTTGCCATAGGTCTTGCGCCGGCATTGTTTTTCTTTGCAAAAATAATCGCATACATTCAAAATCCGTCTGTCTTTCTTACATGGTTTGGAGTATTGTATTTTTTTGGCACAGTATTTTATACTTTGAGAATAATCACAAGACATGGTTTTTTTTCCAGATTGAATATATTTGTGCTTTTATCCCATCTTACTGATGCCGCATCAACATTCATTGCAATGACATTCTTCAGTTTCACCGAAAAGCATGTTCTTGCGCGTTTTTTAATCAATTCAGCAGAGAGCGCAGGCATTGTGCTGAATAATTCAGGGGCATGGATAATGTTCCCCCTGAAACTGGCAGTCGTCGGACTGGCGCTTTATGTGATTGACAAGGAAGACCTAACAAAACAGCAGAATGTTTTTTTGAAGATGATAATTATTTTGCTCGGGCTTGCTCCGGGAATAAGGGGATTATTCCAATTGCTTGTGTTTACTTCTTAATCATTACAAACATTTAAAAAAAATAAAACATAAATATAATGCAGGATAGGTTGGGATGTTAGGTGCATTCACTTGCTCAATCTACAGAGAACCGAAAACCTCATAGGATAGGCATTGCACTCATGCATTGGTGTTTGAACAGTGAATCCCTGCCTTATGTGGTGATTGTATTAGCGAACCTGGTCAGACCGTGAAGGAGCAGCCATAAGATGATACAGTTATGCATATAAGTTACGGGGATGAGGTAGAACGCTACTTGCTCTGGCTGTATTTGTTTTATTTTATGGGGCTCTCCTGCACCACTAATAAAGGGTCTGTAGCTCAGTGGATTAGAGCACTTGCCTCCTAAGCAAGGGGTCGTGGGTTCGAATCCCATCAGACTCGTATATGCGCACGGGTTGCCGAGTGGTCAAAGGTGCCAGGCTAAGGACCTGGTCTCGTAGGAGTTCGAGGGTTCAAATCCCTTCCCGTGCATTAAAAGTGAGCGAACAAATGAATTTGCCGTAAGTTGTTTAAGGAGAGATAATTCCGCAGTGAGCCGCTTTAACCTTGAAAAGCGCGGTATCGCTCGTAAGACCAGCGATATTCATGGTGTTTTTTTCGTTGTGTTTATTGTAATGAAATGAAAAAAAAGTCGTAAGCGTAAGAAAGGCAGAAAAAGTAAGTATAACATCCTGTATTAGCATGGTATCATTACTTTAGTCGTGATACCATTATGTTATTCGAAATTTGCGACTCCAAGGTACATTTTGAGCGATTCGCAAACTTCTTCGTCGCTTCGCTCCTCGACCACGTTGCACTCTCGCCTTCGGCTCGGGTCCTATAACAAGACAATAAACGGTTCACTGCGTTGCACTTGTTCTATCAAATTTTGCTTCGCAAAACTTCGCTTATTG
>QMVB01000014.1 GCA_003660905.1 Candidatus Nanohalarchaeota archaeon
AAATCATTTTGAGAACATCAACACAAACATATAAGAATCTTTTCAACAATTAAATCAATGGATTCTAACAAGGCATTAGTAGTTTTCGAAGACAAGAAAATTAGAAGAACCTATCATAATGAGGAATGGTATTTTTCTGTTATAGACATTGTAGCAGTTTTGACAGATAGTTCAAGATCTCGAAAATACTGGTCTGACCTTAAAAAAAAGCTAATAGATGAAGGTTTTGAGTTGTCCGATAAAATCGGACAACTGAAATTGCCTGCCGCAGATGGAAAATTCTATATTACAGATTGCGCAAACACAGAATCAATGTTCAGAATAATCCAATCAATCCCATCCCCGAAAGCCGAACCTTTCAAACGATGGCTCGCAAAAGTCGGCTATGAACGAGTGCAGGAAATCCAAAATCCCGAACTTGCACAGGAACGCATGAAGCAGATTTACGAGCAGAAAGGATATTCTAAATCATGGATAGACAAACGCCTGAGAGGAATCGCAATAAGGCAGGAACTGACAGACGAATGGAAAAACAGAGATATTAAAGAGCAAAGAGATTATGCAATTCTCACAAACGAGATTTCCATGGCGACTTTTGGAAAAACAGTTGACCAATACAAAAAATACAAACAGCTCAAAGACCAAAATTTAAGAGACCACATGAATGATTTAGAACTTATATTTACAATGCTTGGAGAAAAAGTAATCACTGAAATTACGCAAAACGAAGATGCAAATGGTTTTCCGGAGTGCAGGGATGCGGCAGAAAGAGGCGGGAAAGTTGCGGGAAATGCGAGAATTAATGCTGAAAAAGAAATTGGAAAACCGATTGTTTCCGGGGATAATTATCTAAGGAAGCCTGAAAGTGTCAAGAGGCTGGAAAAGAAGAAGGAGTAAATAATCAGGATTTTAATTACCCCGAATTCGAGGGAATTAAAAATCAGGCAGGTCTAAATAGATTTACTCTTTCTGTTAAGCAGTGGACTGAAAAAACAAATTCAATAGGAATTATCGCAAAAGTAGGAAGATATGGCGGAACTTACGCCCATAAAGATATCGCATTTGAGTTCGCATCATGGATATCTCCAAAATTCAAACTATATATTATAAAATAGTTTCAACAATTAAAAGAATCTGAAAGAAAACAATTGGGTTGGAATATTAAAAGAAACTTGGCGAAAATAAACTATAAAATCCACACAGATGCAATAAAAGAAAACCTCGTGCCAAAAGAAATAACCAAACAACAGACAACTCAAATTTATGCAACAGAAGCGGAGGTCTTAAATGTTGCTTTGTTTGGAATGACCGCAAAAGAATGGAGAGAGGATAATGAAGACAAGGAAGACAATATTAGAGATTATGCAAATGTGTCTCAACTTGTCTGTCTTTCTAATTTGGAGATTTAAATGCTTTGTTTATTAAGGAAGGAGCGGCTCAGAATAAACGATTGATTAAATTAAATCAGATTGCAATTCATCAAATGAAACTGCTAACGGATAATGTTAATATCAGGAAAATAGAATCAAAAAGTAATCAATAGGGCATCGTAACTAAACTGTATATTTTGTAAGGAAGATTAGTTTCAACACAATCTACAACGCCAGTTGGAGACGCAGAAAATCCCTGATATTCTCGCGAAATCCAGAGGATTTTTTCTGTAAAGAATTTTGCTCAATATAAATTGAATATTAATTTGCAAAATTATTTTCTCGTTCTGTTATTGTCATCCATTATAATAATCTGCGGTTTAAACTTTCCTGTTTTGTCTTCGTTAACAATACCATAAGACAGGATAATAATTTTGTCTTTAACTTTGAATTTATGCGATGCAGCGCCGTTGATGCATATTTCTCCTGAATCAGCCTCGCCTTCTATTGCATAAGTCTCGATTCTTTCTCCATTGTCAATGTTGAGAACATGAACCTGTTCTTTTGGGAGTATATTTGCCTTTTTCATTAATTTTGAATCAATTAAAATACTGCCTTCGTAATCTATATCAACGCCGGTAACTGTTGCGCGATGAATTTTTGACTTCAGCATTATCCTCTGCATTTTGACAGCAGGGTAGTACTCTTTGTCTGTGCTTTTTTCTTTTTTGACTTCTGCGTTGTATTGCATAAACGCATTTCTCATTTTTTCAGAGAGATTTTCATAGGATTTTGCGAAAGCCGGCTTTATTTTTCCAAACAATCCGAGGACATCATAGCTTACCAAAACCTGTCCGTCGCAGTCAGGTCCTGCGCCAATTCCTATGACAGGTATATGAAGCTCATTTGTTATTTTTTGCCCCAATTCATGCGGAATGCATTCAAGGACAATGCTAAAACAACCCGCCGCCTCCAGTGCTCTTGCCTCATCCAATATTTTCATTGCGCTTTTTTCATCTTTTCCCTGCATTTTGTAATCTGTTATGGTCTGGGGCGTCAAACCAACATGACCCATGACAGGTATTCCTATTTGAGTTAAAGTCTTTGCCATTTTATGCTGATTCTCTATCTTGACGCAGTCTGCGCCTGCCTCGATTAATTTCCTTCCATTTTCAATTGCATTTGCCTCATCATTATAACTATTGGCAGGCATATCTGAAACAAGTAAAGATTTCTTGACAGCCCTTGCGACTGCCTGAGTGTGCTTTATCATATCCTGCATAGTTACGCAGAGGGTGTCGTCATAACCAAGAACAACCATCCCGAGGCTGTCTCCAACGAGAATCATGTCAACACAGCCGTCCATTATGCTTGCTGTTGAAAAATCATAGGCTGTCAGCATGCTTATTTTTTCCTTGTTTTTCATTGACTGGATATTTTGAATATTTATTTTCATATTAATTATGTTTTATATAATATAGAGATGATTGTAAATTATATAAAGGATATTTTGAATCTGACGGGCGGAAAACATGACGCAGGGCAAAATCATATTTTTGCTTTTAATTGATTTTGGTAATGTATTTAAATATAATCTACTTTAATCAACTATGCCTAATCTAAAAGAAAAAATCATCTTGATTGCCCTTGAAAATGCGCTGAGATTCAAAGGAACTGCAAATAGTAAAGCAGTGCTGAATTCTGCAATGGCAAAGATCCCGGAATGCAGGAAAGATTTTAAAGGCACAAGCAAAACAGTGAATGAATGCACAGATTATATTAATAATTTATCTTTTTCAGAACAGCAAAAGATGGCAAAGGAAAAGAGCCTGGTGGTAGAGAAAAAACAGGTTAAAGAAAAAAAAGAATTTCCTGATTTAAAAGATGCGCATGAAGGCAAAGTCGTTATGCGTTTTGCCCCGAACCCAAACGGCCCTCTTTCACTGGGGCATTGCCGTATTGCTCTTCTCAACTGGCATTATGTAAAGAAATACAGGGGAAAATACATTCTGCGTTTTGAAGACACAGACCCGAGGATAAAAGTGCCCTTGAAAGAAGCTTATGACTGGATAAAAAGAGATATTGGCTATCTTGGAGTAAAGCCGGGCATTGTTTACAGGCAGTCGACAAAATTCGATATTTATTATGATTTGGCAGAAAAGCTTATTGAAAAAAACCATGCTTATGTCTGCACATGCGACCGGCTGAAATTCAGTGAATGGAAGAACAAGAAAAAAGCATGTCCTTGTAGAAGCATGCCCTCCTCAATCCACAAAGACAGATGGAAAAAAATGTTTTCGGAATATGAGGGAGGAGAGGCAGTCCTTGTATTGAAGACAGATATAAAGCACAAAAATCCTGCAATGAGGGATTTTCCGATTTTCCGCATAATAGATGAAAAAGACAATAATCATCCTTATCTGAAAAACGCAAAAGTCTGGCCATTGTATGATTTTGCATCTCCTGTGCAGGACCATCTTGATGAGGTCACGCATGTGATAAGAGGCATTGATTTTTTAGGACGGGAAGAAAAGCATAAATTTTTGCATGATTATCTTGGATGGAAATTGCCTCAAAATATAGTCACCGGAAAATTTTTGATTGAAGGGGTGAAGAGCACATCAAAAATATCAGAGTTGATTGAATCAGGGAAATTTGAATCATGGGATGATCCGAGGACGTATAGCATAAAGTCTTTGGCAAAAAGAGGCATAGATTCCCGCGCTGTTGTGGATTTTGTGATGAGCAACGGGATGAAAAGGAGCGATATCAACGTTTCGCTGGATATTCTTTATGCGATGAACAAAAAGTATGTGGAGGAAAAAAACAGGTATTTTTTTGTGAAGAATCCAATCAAGATGAAAATATTAAATTCTCCAAAAATAAAAACAGTGAAAATACCTTTGCACCCGGAAGATGAAAAAAGAGGAAGCAGGACACTGAATTTTTGCGAGACCATTCTTGTAACTTCAGATGATTTGAAATTGCTTGAAAATGCAGGGAAAAAAGATATTACTATAAGGCTCAAGGGATTGTTTAATGTTAAAATAAAGGCAATGGAGAACGATTTAATCAGCGCAGAGTATTGCGGAAAGAAAATAGAAAAAGGCATGCAGATTATGCACTGGCTCTGTGAAAAGGATTCAGTGCCGATAACGTTTGTTGATGAAAAAAACGCAAAAGCAAAGGGACTGATGGAGAAAAATGCTGTTAAAGAAAAAGGGGTTGTCCAGTTTGAGCGGGTCGGGTTTGTGAATTTGGTTAAGGAAGGGAAAGAGATTTTTGCTTATTTTGGGCACAGATGATATATTAAATCATATTGGACCCACTATTGGACTCCACTTTATTTGGAAGGAAATGTTGAAATCCACGATATATTTTGATTATTGGTTCTTTCATAATGTTTTTTTTAGGGTCATAAAAAATAATGTTTTTCATAATCTTTGATTCTGTATCGTAGAATTCAATTTTAGCTGAAAGAGTTTCTTCTTTGAATGCCGGCAGTCCTTTAGCATACAATATTATCATTCTTGTTTGTTGTGGTTCTAGTACAATAGAAGAAATATATTTGTTATTATCTTGATCTTTCATTCCTGCTGCAACAGGATAAGAATCACTCAAAGAAATCAATAATATCTTGCTTATTCCTATTTTTCCATTTGATGGATTCATCAGTCTAAATAATACTTCTATTTCAGAATAAAGAATAGATTCCAGACATTGTCCATAATTTGTTATATGGCTACGATAGAATTCAACATTTATTTTTTTGTTTTTTGATATGTGGTTTTCAATAAAATCTTTGATTTTAAAAGATGAAATCAATACACTTAAATCCATAAAAATAATCTAACTTTCAAACTTAAAAAACATATTTATTTATTTTTTATTAAATGAGGATGACAAAATGCGCACCTTCCCATATGCGGCTGACAAAAACAAGATTATTGTCTTTTTGTTCACTGAAATGAACAAAAGTTTAGATATTTGTTCATTATAGAATTAATAGAATAACAAGTAATTTATCAAAGATAGCTTAAAAATAACAGAGGCAATAGAGGTTTGCTATGATATTGAAAATCCCGACACGAAAAAGAGAGAAATTAAAGGGCTTTTAGTGGCAATGAGAGAATTTAAATTAAAGTCCAGGTTGATTATTACAGGGGACTTTGAGGGCGAGGAAATTATAGATTCCAAAAAAATTGTGTATGTTCCTCTTTGGGAGTGGTTGCTTATGCAGTGAATTTTTCTTTTGCCCATACTGATTTTTGTGCATAAAAAAAGGCAAAAAACATAAGAGATTTTGAAGAAAGATTCAGTAAGATGATGCAAATTTATCAATGCACGAACTGTGAATATTTGATTTGATCTGAAGAAAATAGAGCGGTTGTGTGATTTTCTCCCAATATTATTGTAGTAAACGCTTATATATTTTTGTGTCTTTTTTAGTTAAGGAGGATACTACTGTGTAATGGTAAAAGGAAATATAAAAAATACGGCATTTACTTCTATCTATGAATTATCAAATTATACAAATATCAATTATGCAAAAAAAATATTTAAAGAAATAAAAAATAAAAAAACAATTTTTGTTGATAAAAATCATCCTTTGAGAGGAAACTCTTTTCTTGTTGAATCAAGATTCAAAACTACCGATAAATTAATTCGTGAATCAAAAATTAAACAAATAATAGAGCTTGGTTCCGGATTATCTCCTCATTCTTTGTGTTTTTCAAATATTGATGATTTAAATTATACTGAATGCGATTATTTAGAAAATATTTCATTAAAAAAAGAAATTGTTGATAAAATAAAAAACAAGAAAAAGATTAATATTAATTATGTTTCCGGGAATATATTAGAAGCAGATACATGGACTGAAATAAAAAAATATCTTAAAGATGAACCTATAGTAATATTTTGCGAGGGATTTATGCAATATTTATATTTAAAAGAATGGAATATTTTAGCGAAATTTATAGGGGAATTTTTAGATCATTATAATGGATTTTTTCTTTATGAGGATTCGATGAAATATCATCCAGAATTGCACTCTAAACCCGAAACAATTAACTTTTTAAAAAATATGTCCTTGTTTGGGAAAACATCTGCTCCAAAAAGAATTATATCACAAGAAAGGATAACTTCCTTTTGGCAAAAAAGAAAATTTATAATAGATAGAATTCCGATGATTACAAAATTAAGTTCAAATGAATATTCATTGGAATCAAAAAAAATGCTCAACTCATTTAAAATGTGGAAAATATTAAAAAAAGATTAATATGGAAAAAACTACAAATGTCAAAAAATATCTCAAAGAAGTAAATAAATCATCTATTGATTTAATATATCCTGTTTTTGTAAAAGAGGAAATAAAGACAAAACAAAAAGCCCCGCTTCCGCAATTATACATAAATTCAATTAATTCAATTGTTGATGAAATTGATGATGCTATCAAACACAATGTGAATGCATTTCTTTTATTTGGCATTCCTGCTAAAAAAGATATACATTCGGCATATAAAAAAGAAAATATTGTTTCACAAAGTATAAGGAAGTTAAAAGAACATTTTGGAGATAAAATAACTCTTTTTTCAGATGTTGGATTGTCTCCTTATTCGCCAGAGGGGCAAAGCGTGATTTACAAAAACAACAAAATAGATGTAAAAAGTAGTTTTGAAATTGCATCGAAAATGGCAATTTCCTATGCTGATGCAGGAGTTGACTTTGTCGCTCCGTGTCTGTCCTTAAAAGAACAGGTTAAGACTTTAAGAGAGGGATTAAATAATGCAGGATATAATAAGACGGGAATTATGGCATATTCTGCAAAATATGCTTCAAGTTTATATGGACCATATAGAGCTACAGTTGATTCAAAGTTAGGATTTAAGAAAAAGGAAGATTACCAACTTGATTATAATGATTATAAAGAAGGATTGAAAGTAATGAAAACTGATTTAAGAGAAGGAGCGGATATTGTTATGGTAAAGCCCGGGCTGACATATCTGGATATTATATGCCGGGCAAGTAGGATAATTAAAAAGCCAATTGCTGTTTATAATGTAAGCGGAGAATATTGCATGTTTAAATCTGCTGCAGAAAAAAACTGGATAGATGAAAAAGCAGCGTTAATAGAACTTGTTTCTGCTTTTAAAAGGAGCGGTGCAAAAATAATCATTACTTATTCTGCAAAGGATATTGCTTCTGAATTAAAATAAATTCTAAAAAAACTATATAAACATAATATTCTATTATTTATATAACTATGGCTGACGACTTAGATAAAGAAATGGATCAAGAAGAAAAACAGGAAGAGAAGATTCATAATGTGGTGAAGCGTTGGGATGGTCTTTATGCAGAATTGTTGAGTTATCGCAGTAATAATTGGGATGCTTTGTGGGAAGCAGACCCAAAGGAATTACTTCTTATAAAAAAGATGTTGAAAAAAGCAGTGCCTCAGGTTAAACGCGAGTATGATAATCAGAAAAGAAGGCTGGCGAGCAATCCAAATCTGGCAAAAAGAGGCAAGAAAATAGGTGCCAAAAGAATCAGTGAAAAAAGAGACAAAATTCTTAAAGAGTATAATGATGGATCTATTAGTAAAGAGCGAAAGGATGCTCTTATTGCTGAACTGAGTAAAAATGAGGAAAGATACAAAAAACAAGCAGATGATCATACTGCAGGGACTTCATGGTTAAAAAGAAGAAAAAAATGGGTGGATGAAAAGGAACAAGCACTTCTTGTGCGTATGCAAAAATACGGAACTGTTGGCGCCACAACAGCAACTATTTTGGAGACAGATTATGTGGTTCCATTGACTTTCTTTTTGATATACACAATATATTTCTGGCAGTTTGCGCAACTGTCTTTTTTGACTGCAATTGGTTTTGGAGTTTTCGGATGGATTATTTCAACTATTGTTGACAAAAGTGGCTCTACAGGAGTTTCTTTTTGCATGATATCATGGATTTTTGTAAAATGGATTGGTTTGAGTTTTTTAACAAATCCGATAATGCTTCTTGTTGCAGTAGTAGCAGCGGTATTTACGCAAATAATTTCACAAAGTTTTTTTGTAAGTATGTTAGAAAAAAAAGGAAGAATATGGAAACGACTAATAGGATTTGGCGTAAATTTTGCTGTTTTTGGAACAATAATTTTAGTAATCTACCCAATATTCTCCCAACTAATACAGCTCACAGACATGGGCATGAGCCAGAAATCCAATAATTTAACTCCCTTCCTTAACCCTATCAAAAAAGGGCTGAACAGTACGATGACTTTGCTGACAGACCCTATGAAATGGTACCAGGATTACTTTATAAAAAAGGATGTGGAAAAAACAGAAGGAGTTCAGTCAAAAGCCCTGAAGATTACAGGCATGCGAACGTATCTTCCAACATATTATTCCGGCGATGCAGGAGGAGGGAGTATAGAACTGGAAAACTTCGGGGAGAAGCCTGCAAGGAATGTAAAGGTTGTTGTGTATATTCCAAATGACATCAATAAGCTCATGGAATACCAGGGGATTGCTTCTGTGCTGAACTGGATTTCTCCGGAGCAAATAACATACACAGAAATGGACATTGCCCGTGTCAGTATGTCTGGCGCTTCAAGAATAGATGAAATTGATCCAAAACAGCCAGTAACTGTTGATTTTGACATAAAAACCCCTGCAACATGCACAGGAGCATTTACAGTGATTTCAAAGGCAGTATATGATTACAATATGGATACTATCGGGACGCTTAATGTTGCAAGCAAGGCAAAGTATGATGAGCTTTCAAAGGCAGGGAAATTGAGAAGAGAGCAGATGAAGACAACGTCAGCTTCGGGACCGATATCCATTTCAATGAAGACAATGACTCCTATGCCAATATCCGTGGACAAGAAGTTTGCCTTTATTATTACGCCGCTGAATCTTGATACAGGCACTGCCAGGCTGAACAGCTTTTATGTCTATATACCAGAGGATTTCAATGTTTATACATATAAAAAAACAGGAGAATATGGCTGCGCTTTTTCAGAATGCAAGGATTGTCCCAAGGAAGATGGATATGAAGCATATATGGTTGAATTGCACGGCACAAGCAACAGGTGCTTTTCAAATGAAATAGGCAATCTTTACTCATGCCATATCCAGTTGAAGCCGGAGGCGGCAAGCAAGGTTATAGATACAGCAGAATATTCCTTTAAGGCAAAGATTTCATACAGTTATGCGCTGAAATCATCAGTGCAGTTCAATGTAATAAATTCAATAGTGCTGGGCGCGAGGGAATACAAGAAATGCCCCCAGCAGGCAACATACAAAGACAACTATGAACTGCTTACATGCGACAAGTCAAGAGATTACTATTATCTTTGCAATGACAGCATCTGGGATGATATAAAGAACTGGGCAAAGGATACATGGTCGTTTAGTGATGATTTGAAGCATTGTTTTGATTATACAAGCGATATAGGGATAATAGTTGAGGAGGATTTAGGGCTTGATATGGCAAAGCTGAAAGCAATTGGAAATACAGCAACATATCTTGCTTCCCGCGCAGATGTGGAACCAGCCGTGCTTTCTGCCATCGATAATGAATTCCTTGACAATGCTGCAATCATTGCATCAGACATTGATACATATGCAATTCTGGCAAAGATGTCACTGATAGAAAATAATGATATAGATAATGACCTGAAAGAAGACATAAAAGAAAGAGTCAATGGAATGATAAATTATACATATAGTGCTTATTTTTTGGCAGAAAAGAACTATAATTATGACTCAATGGATTATGCCCACTGGGAAAAGGACCACATAATAACAGTAGGAGAAGATATCTACACAGCCAGGACTTTGCCATTAATCAAGGAAGATATGGAAAACCTGAGGCCTGCCGGGAAAGTGACCAAGGCAGATGAGAATATAATATTCATGGGAAACAAGTATGTTCTTGCGACAGGGGCGCTAAATAGGAGATTAACCTGGCTTAATCTAATTGACTATTCTGATGATTGCGACAAGCATTATATAGACGGACCGACCAACACGAGGTTTTGCGTCAAAAGGAAAGATTTTAGTGCAATAGAACAAACAGCGCAGGAGGTATATGATGATTGTCTTGACTGCTGTGAAAAAGGAGAGGAGACAAAAAAAGAGGAATGCATTAAGAATTGCTCAGATGGAAAAGGGGTCTGTTTTGATGATGCAGGCTTAATTGAAAAAGGGCTGGATTGGGTTTCAGATAAGTGGGATGCAATAACCGATACAATAACTGCAAAGCGACAGGAAGAAGAAAATCGCATCTCTGAAATAACCACATTGATATCAGACCTTCAAAAAACACAGCAGGAAGTAAAAACAATCATTAACGACAAAGCATATACAGAAGATAATTTTAATAACAGGATTGAACCATTATACGAGATAAACAAAATATTGAATGACAGCGTTGTTCCCTGCATTATTGGTGTTGAGATAAAGAAAATAAGTCCTGCCGAAACATCATGCCATGCAGATTATCCTGATAGAAGAATAATAGGAACGAACTTTGATCCGGAAATAAAGTATGATGTATGTTTAAAGTATGTCGGGAAATTGTGCGGAAAATCCACAGGAAAGTTAACTTTGGAAGAATTGTATAATTGTCTCTTTATAGATAACCCCCAACTCAAAGAATTAGCAGATAAAATAAACTATAACTAAGGGTTGGAAGACAGCACTTTAGGAGGGAGTTAGAAGTAATGAGTTGAGATCATACAAGTATCCCAACCCTAACTTATTTTACCGGATTATCTCTTGGCTTTTGTAAAGTTTGCAGTACAAACTGCCTTTTTTTGCAACCAGTGATTTATGCGTTCCAATTTCTGCTATCTGTCCCTTATCCAGTACAATTATCATGTCTGCATTTTTTATTGTGCTCAGGCGATGGGCAATGATTATCATTGTGCATTTGCCGGAAATGTCTTTAATTGCTTTTTGTATTTCTCTCTCAGAGACGCTGTCCAGAGAGCTTGTTGCCTCGTCAAATACAAGTATTGCAGGGTTTACCACAAGTGCCCTTGCAATGCCGATTCTCTGCCTTTGACCACCGGACAGCCTGAGCCCTTTTTCTCCCACGACAGTGTCATATTTTTTCGGAAATTTCCTGACAAATTCATCCACATGGCTTATTTTCGCGGCATTCATTATTTCATCATCGCTTACCATCGGCTTTGAATAGGAAATGTTTTTGCTTATTGTTGTGTTGAACAGTTCCACTTCCTGCGGGACAACAGCCATCTGCCACCGGTAATTGGTTAAGTTGTAGAATTTTATGTCAACGCCATCAACAAGGATAGTGCCTTTGTCTGCATCAAAATGACGGTACAGAAGTTTTATTATTGTTGATTTCCCGCTCCCGGAGGGACCCACTATTGCAAGGGTTTTTCCTTTTTCCAGCATGAAAGATATGTCTTTCAAAACAGGGATTTTGCGTGAATAAGAAAAGCATACATCGCGAAACTCCACCGTTCCTGTCAATTTTCTTTTTAATGGGCGGGCAATCTGAGGTATTTTCATGTCTTCTTTGAGAAGCGCATTTATTCTTGAAACAGATTCTGCATTGTCGCTTATGCTGTTGATTGAATGGGAAAAGCGGTACAGTGATAAGTACACTGTCTCAGAAAGAGTCAGAAACATTACAAAACTCCCGGGGCTTATGTATCCAAAATAGGCAAGGTAAAGCCCATATCCCAGACCGCAAACTCTGCCTACATTAAGTATCATGTTGCGCTCAAGGTTGTGCCAAAGAAATAAATTTACGCGGAATTTTGATGCCTCAAACAGGGATTTTTGCATAATTTTAAATTCACTTATTTCCCGCTCTTCCTGTGAAAAGGACTGGACGGTCATTATATTTTCAATGCCTTCTCCAAGCTTTGCATAGGTTTTCTCATCCATTGTATTTATTTTTTCCCTCAGAGAATCAAGTTTTTTGTTTTTGACATAGCTGATATAGACAAAGAAAGGAATGAAAAATACAAAAATTACTCCAAGGTAAAAGTCGGTGTAAATGATTATTCCTGCTGTAATCAGGATCTTAAAGCAGACAGGGAAAAAGTCAAAAATCATTAAATAAAAGAAAGTTATCATCCTATCCATCCCTCTCTGGATTTTGGATATTTCTCCCCCTATGTTCTTTTTTTCATGATAGGAAATGGGAAGCGTCAAAAGTTTCCTGTGAACTTTTTCCTTTATCTCTTTTTCAATTTCGTATATTGATGTGTAGATGTATTTTGATTTTGCATAATAAAAAATAGACCCTGCAACATTTACTGCGAACATTGCTCCTGCGAGAAAAATCAGTTTATTGATCTTGTTTTTGTCAAACAAAATCAACGAATCAATCATTTCCTTGAAAAGGAGCGGATTGACCAGGTTGACTGCTTCAAACAAAAGCAGCAGCAGAAGAGATATTTTTATTTTTTTTTTGTATGGCGCGAACATCTCAAAATAATCCTTTTTCATATACATTCCTCCTTCTTTTTTGCTTCGCCAGTATTCTCGGATGCTGCAACATCTGCAACAGAGAGCATATTCTTTCTGAGCAAAATGTATTTTTTCTCGTCAATCCGTTCTTTTAATTTCAGTTCGCCATCCCATAAGGGAGTGCCGGTTTTTTTTGCATTTGATTTTGCGGCAAAAGCGCTTATTTTTATTCTTTTTATCGGCTTTGGTATTTTGAACCCTGCGAAAACACAGGGAAGCATTTTTTTGTTTTCCCTGTAAAAAATAAGAATGAAAACAGCAATGATTAAGTTAATTGTATATTTCATAAAATATTATATGAATAATATATAAATAATTTTGGATTATCGCCTATGTCTCCTTTTACTGACCTTTAGACCTTCTTCATTTTTTTTCTGCACAATCCCTCTGCTGCGAGCGCATGCAGGGCAGGCATAGACCTTTGTTCTTGTAGAGATAATGTTTCTTGAGCCGATTTCTTTTACTATTGCAGCTTCCATGCTGAAGCCGCGAAATATTATACAGCATTTATATCTCGGGACCTTTTTGCCGCAAAAGCCGCATGTAACTGTAGACTGGTGCCCTCTTCCCGTAGAATGATATCCTCTCTTGTATGTTTCTATTGCTGCCATATTAGTAACAATAGATATTCATTAATTATAAAAAAGTATTTATTTGCCTATGTAAATAAACTAAAATTTCGCAAGGAAGTTTATTTGCAAAATTATTTTTCTGTCAATTTCATAATAGTGCAATACTTGCAGTATTCATTGCTTGCCGGCTCTTTGCACTTTTTGCACACCATAGGATTGGTTTTTTTGCCTTGCGTTTTTACAAGGGATGCCTTTATTTTTTCAAAATTTTTTGCTATTGAAAATCTTGTGCCGGGAGAGCCGTCTTCAAGCTCGAGGAGAATGTCTCTTATCTTCCACCGGAAACTCGTTTTTGCATTTGGGCATTCTCCAAAGGATGTTTTGAATCCCTTCAATGCGGAAAAAAGCGCTGTTTCTTTTTCTGGTATTTCTATGAGCGGCTTTATTCTTTTTATGAATTTGATGTTTTCTTTTCCCAGAGACATTGGTCCTAAGCGCAAAGCTCTCGGGATGTCGCCGCGAATGTAGCTTATAAAAATGCTCTGACATTCATCATCAAGGTTATGGCCAATTGCAAGCTTGTTTGCGCCAAGCTCTCTTGCCTTTTTGTTCAGGATATACCTTCTTAATACAGAGCAGACAGAGCAGGCACTTCTGTTTTCATTTCTAATTGCCTTTTTTTTCATTATCTGGTTGAGCGTCATGCCAACCTCTTCCCTGAATGAAAATATGCGATGCTCTACGCCATATTTTTTTGCAAGCATTTTAGCGCATTTTATATTTTCCTTCCTGTATGCCCCGATGCCTTCGTCTATTGTTATTGCAATGAGCTTTATGTTGTATCTCTTGCGGATGGATGACAGGAACCAGCAGAGCAGGCTGGAGTCCTTTCCTCCTGACAGTCCAACTGCTACAGTGTCATTATGCTTTAAGAGTTGATTCACCCTTATCGTCTTTCTTATTTTTTTTTCAACAGAACGGAGGAAATGTTTTTCGCACAGGGCAATTCCTTCATACTTTCGCACAATTATTGCTTTTGAATCACAAAAAGAGCATTTTGGCATAGTGTTAAAAAGAGGAGTTGTTTAAAAAACTTTATTCCTTTTAGGTAATGCCCGCAGCTTGCTGCGAAAAGACCATTATAGTTAGAATGCTCACTAAAGAGGCAACACAGTTGAAAATTTATAAATTTACGAATGAAGATACTCTGCAGCTTGCTGTGGAGTGAGCGAAGCGAACGGTAGGAGCTTCATTAAATGATATTTGCATCTTATTGGCAATTATTTGCACTTATATAAAATCCTTTATCTTGTGCTTTACTTCTTCATGATATAGCCATAGAAGCAAAATTATCGCATCGAGTGAGACAAAGATATCTTTTCCAAAATGCTTCAGCAGATGAATCTTGTATGGCTGGTCTGAAAGAGGCCATAAAAACATTATGCCTTCCCATCTTCCGCCTCCGAGAAAGAAATCCAGGAATATATGGAACAGGACGCCAAAGGCTATTGCAATAAAGTAAGTTGCAACTGTCTTGTTTTCTTTCTTCCAGAAATAAATTGCCGGAATCAGGAAAATCAGACCGAAAAAAGTTGTATGCGTTAATCCACCATGTTGAAGCCATTCGGGGGCATAATTGAACAGACCAAGAATTTTGCTCAATGGAATGTCAATGTCCGGCAAAAGACCGCCAATTCCTGCAATCATTACCGTATGCAGAGTAAAATAATTCTTGTTTTTCAGGATATAATCCCTATATAAATCAACTGCAATTATTGTCAATATTACATGAGTTACTGCTAATGGCATATCATACCTCTTTTTCGTTTTTATCCTTGAATTTTTTCTTTGCCTCGTTAAACCACGTGTTCCACTTGTCAAATATCTTGTCGCTGTCAAGAGAGCCAACTTCGTTTTTGACCTCTTCCTGGAACACATGGAATCTGCTGTTGGCTTCAATCCAGAATTCCGCTTCAATTACATTGAGGTTGTTTATTTTATGAGAATAGTCAACCATTGTCTGCATTATCTTTTCCCTTAGCTTTATATTGTTCCAGACAAGATCCCAGTTGTTTTTAAAATCAGAAACCCTGTTGGCGATTTCATTCAGCACAAAACTTTCCCCGTTCAGCAATGTTTCTGTCGGCTCAATCTGATCTGTTTTTGAATTATATACCATTAACTGTACAAATCCTTTTTCCCTGTGCGGATCATCAGTCCAGTCCTTGAGAACTTCTGTGATTTCCATCATTCTCCTGTATGTGTGAAGCCCGTCTGCGCTCTTCAGTCGGTTCATGATTACGATGATGTCTGTTGCCTTGAAACTTGTTGGGGGGACATCAAGATCATTCACTACTCTGTCAAATACACCGTAAGGAGACTCCCCATGTATTGTTCCTGCAACAAGGTTTGCAAGTGCCCCGATTCGCATTGATTCATACAATGCCAGCGCTTCTTTGCTTCTTACTTCCCCGATAATTAGGCAGGAATCTCCGAGGCGCAGCGCAGTTCTTATTGCCTCTTCTGTCGGAAGTTCTGATTCAATATGCGTAATTACAGAGCGGGATTTAAGAGAAACAATGTTGTAGCCAAAATCCCTCAGTGCTTCAAGAGGAAGCTCAAGCGTGTCTTCAACAGTAATGAGTCGGTATCTTTTAAGTAAGGTAGTAATGGCTGCGCCAAGAATAGATGATTTTCCGGCAGATCTTGTTCCTGCAAACAGTATGGTTCTTGCTCCGTCTATGATAAAGCTCAAAAGTCCTGCTGCAAGGCAGTTGAATGATTTATAGTGTACGAGCAGTGGAAAAGTCCACGGTTTCTCCCTGTGCCGCCTTATTGAAAATGCAAACCCCTGCGGAGAGAGGTTTTTTGCAACTGCCCCTATTCTTGCCCGTCCCCCGGGAAAATCTATTTCTGTGTCCAAAACAGGATTTGCTTCATCCAGTGGTCTTCCTGATTCAATCCTGAACCGTGTTGCCCAGCTTTCTGCTTCATCTTTTGTCGGGATTATATTTGTTATGCACTCTTCGTATTTTGCGTGCAGCAAATACATTGGCGTGTTTCCTTTTGGCGCATTTACAAAAAGGTCCTGCACATTTTCATCTTCAAGGACAACCTCCATAATTCCATATCCTGCAGTATATCTTGTTAGTATTTTTGCCATTTTGTGCAGTTGTTCTTTGCTCAGTGTTTTGTTTGTAGTCTGGGCAATTTCAGCGAGCATATCCAAGCCGATATTGTAGAACAGTTCCCTCATTTTTTTAGGCTCTGCAAAATCGCTCTGGGCAGGCTTATGCTCGCTCATATACTGGCGGGCAATATCCAGAAGCATGTATTCATCTTCGCTTAGCCTGAATTCCGGCGGGAGTATATGGTAATAGTTTCTTGTTTCTCCCTCTACCCGGTATATTTTGATTTCTGTTTCATCTCCGCAAAAATACTGGTCTATCTGAAAAGAATTTTTCGGAGGCATCGTCATGTATCGGGTAAGCATAAAATTCGGTCGGACAAGAGGATGGAACAATTCACGGTATAAAGCGCGGTTTCCAATTTCATACCCAATCAGGCGGTCTTTGACCAGCTTTATCATCTTTGTTTCTCCAAATTTGTCTTTTATGAAATTCAGTGTATTTAAGTAATATTTTATGTCGTCCCTTTTTCGCATTTGCCTTTCAATTACCATCAATGCTTTTATATGCCGTATTTCTCTTGTTAGGAGAACATAGGCGCTAATCGGATCCCTTCTGTAAGTTACAGTTATTAGTTTCTGCAAAAAGCCTATTCTCGTTGATATTGTTTTTGCATCTTTGAGTATAGATACATGGGATGGAGTTATTATTTTTTTATCCCTCACCAGATACAGGTAAGTGCTTGCGATTTGCCTCAATAATCCAACTTGACCGTAGTCATACTCAAAATCTCTTGTCTGCGAAAGGATTATATATTCTGTTGATTTTTCCTGCATGAGCTTGTCTATCGTTCTTGCCATGCAGTTGGGAAACTCTTCTATGCTTGCGCCGTATATACAGTTAAGGCAGTTTACTTTCAGAACCTTTTCATCGGGAAGAAACATATATCCGCAAACATCAGAATATTTATTCTCAGCCATATTAAAAGATGAAGCAAATAAATTTAAAGTTATAATTCTTTAAGTAATATGATTCTCAAAATTATAAATTTATTGAGAGATATGATTTTTTATGTTATTGCAGGGATTGCAAATGGACTTATCAAAATAATCAATACTTTCATTCAGTGTGCAATAGTTGTAAAGCAGGAAGCTGCTGTGTCATCACCATTGGAGCTGATAATTGTATTTCTCTTCTTTGCAGGGCTCGGGTGGTTTTTGTTCAAATTCACAATCGGCTCAATTGAAACATACGCTAAATTTATAGGTATTCTTGGCGTTCTTGCAGTTTTGACGCTTATAATAATTATTTATTTTTAGTGAGCGAACAAAAGAAGGTTTGGTGAGTGAACAAAGGAATTCTCTGTATTTTTGTAGGAAGCGAGAATTCCGCAGTGAACCATCAATCTGCAAATATTTCTTTGCGCAACTTATAATCTTTGAGACATTTTGCTTATACACTAAATATGAGACGCAAAATGACGCCTTAAAAAGCAAAGCAACACCTGCAAGACTTGATTTTTATGGTTTTTTTTCTGCTGCGTATTTTTTGTAAGATGCAGAAAAAAGTTGTAAGGGCAAGGAGAGTGAATTCCGCAGTGATCTACAACACAGCATATCATAAATGGTATTGTAGATGCAGAAAATCCGAAGGATATTCTCGCATTCTCGCAGCCAATAATCAGCAAACATTTCCTGTTGCAGTTTACAATATTTGAGATTTTTGGGTAGCGAGCACAGAAAATTGCCGTATTATGTAAAGAGTGCAAATTTTACAGCGAATATCCAAAACCTTGAAAGTAGTAAATTGCGTAAGCTTCTTTCATGGCATTTTGCTTATACCCCAACTTTGACAGTTTGACGCCAAATAAGACAGGAAAACCTATTTGACAGTTTACAAAAAACAGGATTTTTCAATAGAATTTATGTGATAATCGCTTGTTTTTGACTATAAATCCACTTA
>QMVB01000015.1 GCA_003660905.1 Candidatus Nanohalarchaeota archaeon
AAAATGGCTGAATTTTAAAGAATTAGAAGGGTACCTAACTGTCAAATTCTTTATCTAAAATATTGTGAAAAAATAAAAATTTAGTAAATGTCAAACTTAGGATATAAAGCATGTGTTGCCTGACAAAAGCCTCCGCAATATTGTGGCTTATTGAAGCAGTCAAAAAATGTTTTTTCTTTTGTTGAAACAGGATATTTATTGATTGACGTCATGCCGCCCATTTTAGAATAATTAACTGCCTTATCAGGTAATTGATTATTTTTATTTCTCCGGGTTTCTGGCTTGTCGCAATACAATATAGTAAACGGCTCATATTCTATTAAATTGTGCAGTCGCAGGGCTGTTGAAAAAGCAAAATATCCCTTTTTGATTCACAAGGCAATAGCATGTATATCTTCTATATTTAATTTATCAGACGGCTCTTTTTGTATTAAATACATGTTTTTTTTATTTTGAAAAAATATTTTTTTTTTTATAAGACCGCTTATTGTTTTATTTAAATACTTGTCATCCCTGAATATATCTTTTAGCTGGTCGTGTTCAATAACCGGATTTTTTAAGTTCCTCAAGACATTAAAAACATCTTGCTCTTTTTTTGACAAATAGATATTTTTTTCCATATAATACTATATTATGGTATTATCTATAGAAATATTTCTATTGTGTTTCGCCGTTGACTTCTGAAAATCAGGCAAAATTATTTCTCGTTTTTATGTCCAACAGCTATTGCATAAAATTCTTGATAAAAATGTCCCGTGTATTTAAATCAACAATAGATGCCTTTCCGGGGTTTGCTATATGGCCTACTCTGTCCATAAAACTTGTCTGTCCCTGGAATGTGCTTGATGAAATCAGGGTTATGCCCTTGTAGTTTTTCAGGCAATGGCTGTGCAAATCGCCTGTCTGGAAAATATCTGGTATCTCATCAATTACAAGGAGATCTTCTTTTAGTGGGTTGATAAGAGATGAACCATACAGAGGAGCAAGATGCCTTTTTCTCAATACCTCTTTCATTATGTATTCTGGATTGGACAGTCCTCTTTTTCTCAATTCAGGAATTACATCAATAATGCTTGTAAAGCTGTATCCGTGATACATCAGCACTTTCATCCCATCGGCGTCATCATTGTTGTGCAGATATATGTATTCAGGGTTCTTTACCAGATGCACATTCGAGTAATTCATGAGATTAGGCACATAAATCTCATCTAAGGCATCCTGCGGTTCAAACTGCGTTACTGCGTCGTGATTTCCCGGGCATATCGCTATCTCAATTTCTTCTGGTATTTTTTCAATTAATTTTTCAAATTCACTGTACTGGTCGTAAATATTCTCTATTTCCAGGTCGTCTTTCTGGGAAGGATAAATCCCTACTCCATCAACATTGTCCCCTGCAATAAAGAGATATTTTACATCCTCTGTCTGCTTATCCTTGTTTATCCATTTGAGAAATTTTTCTTCAATTGACTTTATATATTCCTTGCTTCCGAGGTGTATATCGCTTATAAACACTGCCTTCAATGGCTCATCTATTTTATTAATTCCGTCAGGGATAGGGATTTCAGGAAAAACAATTTTTTTGGCAATTATCCCTCCGCTGAAATAACTTCCGCTTATTCCAATCACTTCATCAGTAATTACATTTTTGCACAAATCCGGCTCCTTCACAAATACTCTGACAAATCCTGTCTTGTCTTCAACATCCAGCAGTATTGTCCCGGTTTTTGCTTCTATTATCTCCTTTACAATTGCAATAATTGAAATATCTGTATTTCTTCTTATAGAAAAACTCAAATTTGAGATAGATACGAGATTGTTCAGGTCAAGGTGATTCATCAGGATTTTCTTTATTTTATCGTATCTGCTGACAAAATAATCGCGAAATAGAGATATGTCCTTTTTCCCCCTTTGTTCACTGTTTTTCCTGACAGTCAATTGCGCATCATAATCCTTTCTTGTTTTTTTCGCGGTTTTTTTTATGGTTATTTTTTCATTCCGGGCTTGAAAAAATTTGATTTTTTGGTAGATTATAGCAGAGCTTATCTCTTTGCATTCGCCATCGCAGATTGAATTTGCAACAAGAGATGCGATATCTTTTTTTGTCTCAAACAACTGCTTTATTGCCTCAAATGTTTTTGGGTCAACAAGAATTCCCTTTTCAATCAGGGCAGACAAAAAATCCTTTGCATTGCATATCCTGCTGTCTTTCATTATCTAATATGAAATGCAAGTTTAAAAAAGTAAGGAATTATCTATTCCTTCATCTTCAGTTTAACCTTTGCTGTCCCTATAGGCACAACAGAGCCAACAATCAAGTTTTCAACAATTCCGTTGAAATTTTCAGTTTCTCCGATAATGCTTGCCCTTGTCAGGTTTTTTACAGTTTCCTCGAAATTCGCCCTTGCCAGAACAGAATACTTTGCCCCGGAAAGACCTGCCCGACCAATTGATTTTATTGTTCCGGGATAAGTCATGCAGTCGGCTACAAGAAGAAGGTGCCTTATGTTCGTCTTCACGCCCTGCTCCTTCATTGTTGACCATATTTCATTTACAATTACATTTCTTGCTGCCTCTATTCCGAGCACTCTTTTAACTTCAAAGATATTGTTGCATATTGTCCTTGTCGCATCAACTCCTTTTATCTTCAGAACTTTTCTTAAGTTGGAGCCCAGTGTTTTTATTTTCCAGTCATTTCCTTCTTTCTCAATAATTACCTGTTTAATTAATTTTATCCCTCCAACATAAACGTCCCTTAATTTTACTCTCAATCCATGCAGATCCTGTATGGTTTTATTCTCTTTTTTGTAAGTCACTATAATTTTATTATCCTTTACGACAGAGGCGACTGTTTTGTCTGCTTTTTTTATAGATTCCATGACTTCAGGTATTTTTATAGAGAAAGACTCTGCTATTTTTTCGTTTATAATCAACTCAACAGCTAAGTCAAATGCATTAATTGTATCTTCCTTTAAAATATCTATGAGTTTAATTTCCTTTATCTTCGATGCAACTGCATAGGCGCTTTTTTCATTATTGTATTCTTTTGTTAAATATATCTCCATTGCCGGAGTTTTCGGCTCTTTTCTACCATCTATGAGTTCCAGAATTCTCGGAAGACCCTTTGTTGTTGTCAGAGTCAGTCTTCCTTCAGCATGGTATGATCTTAGAGTTGTCTGGGTTGCCGGCTCTGAAATGGATTGAGATGATACAATTCCTATTGCCTCTCCATCTTCATATTCTGAATCTTCCCTGTTTTTGAATGGTTTTCCAAAATTGCTTTTGGCCGGGTCTATCCTATCTTCTCCTGCAATGAACTGCACAATCTCTCCGTTTGCTCCGACCACCTTTTTGTCTTTGTCAACAACGAAATCCTGCAGTGCATTTACAAGCCGTCTCTGCATGTATCCGCTGACCTTTGTTTTTAGGGAAGAGTCCATCAGTCCTTCTCTTCCTTTCATGATTTCAAAAAAGAAATTGGTGTATGATATTCCGTCCTTCAGGGAATTGCTGTCAAATCCATGAGCCTCAAGGCTCAAATCTCCCTTTTCAAAGAAAGGAAGAGTCCTGTTTTCATATCCACGGAATATTCTTTTTCCCCTGACTAGTTCCTGACCAAGGAATGCGCTCATATAAATCAGGTTCTGCAGGCTTCCTCTTGCCCCGGTTCTTGCCATTATTATTGCTCCGTTTTCGCCTGCATCTGCTTCTATTATCTTCTGAGTTTTAGAGGTTACATCACTTATTTCCTTTATGATTTTTCCCTCAAGCAATTCTTCTGGTTTAAGCCCGTACTTTCCCTTTATTTCCCCGGATTTGTAATCTTCAATGAATTTTTGCGTTTTTTTTCTTAGATTTTTTATTTCTGCCTTTATTTTTACATTTGCCTCTTTTGAGACAGAAACATCATCTATGGATATTGAAAAACCTTTCATTATCATAAATTCGAGAATAATCCTTGTTATATTGTACAAAAAATCAACAGCCTCCTTATGACCGCAAAGCATATCTATTTCATTCAGCAACTTTCCTTTAAATGATGCCAGTCCCTTGCTTTCAAGGACACCCTGCATCAATTGACCGTTTTTTATTATAACATTGTAATCGTGCTTGCAGTTAGCTTTTTCATTTAGTTCGCAGATTGAGCAGATATCTGTTTCATAGGTTATGCTTATGTTTTTAGGGATAAGAAAGCTTACAAGTTCTTTTCCTGTGTATTTTTCCTTGTCTAAATCTACGAATATATCTGCTGCTGCCAACACTCTTGCCGCTTCTTTTTTCGTAAGTATTGTGCTATTTTTTGTAAGCATGTATGCCCCGGAAATATAGTCCTGATCACATCCCATAACAGGAGCTCCTGCTTTTGGGGAACGCATATTTTCTTCCACGAGCATTAATTTTTTTGCTTCTGCCCTGGCCTCGGCGGTCTGCATTAGATGCAGATTCATTTCATCACCGTCAAAGTCAGCATTGTATGGTTTGCATACACATAGATTTAGCCTGAATGTATTGCCCGGCATGATTTTTGCATAGTGCGCCATTATGGACATTCTGTGAAGGGATGGCTGCCTGTTGAACAGAACAATATCTCCGTCAATCATTTGCCTTTCTACAATATCCCCGTTTTCCAATCCCTCAACAATAATATCTGCATTGCTTTCCATCACTTTTTTTCTCACTCCGTCACTAATCACATACTGGGCAGTTGGATAGTTGCCTGCATTTTTTATAATATCTTTCATATAATTCTTGTTTTTTTCATTCACAACTTCCGGAATGGTCAATTCTTCTGCAACGCTTCTTGGGACTCCTACCTCATTAATATGTATCAATGGATCAGGGGAAATAACTCCACGGGAAGAAAAATTTACCCTCTTTCCTGTCAGATTTAATCTGAATCTCCCTTCTTTTGTTTTCAGCCGGGAAGACAATGTTTTAAGAAGCCTACCTGATTTATGTCTTGCAGGAGGAATATTTGTAAGTTCATTATTGAAATATGTAGTTATGTGATATTGAAGAAGTTCCCACAGGTCATCGATAATAAATGACGGGGTCTCAATATTTACGTTTTCCTTTAATCTTTCGTTGATTCTTATAATATCTACTAATTTGTGGGTAAGGTCATCTTCACTCCTATCTCCATTTTCAAGCATGATGGATGGTCTTGAAGAAATCGGCGGAATCAGGAAAAGCGTCATAATCATCCATTCTGGTCTGCCTCCATTAAATCCTATTTTTTTTAGGTCTTCATCAGATATCCTTTCCAGATGCTCCTTTATGTCTTCAGGGTTCATTATTGTCTTTCCTTTTTTGAAGGTATGCGGCTTTTCGAGTTTTATCTTTTCCTGTTCCTCTCCGCATACAGGGCAGGGTTTTGCTCCTGATACTTTTTTTAATGTCAGGAATGTTTCTTCTTCATTTGCTGCTATTTTTTTAATATCATTTTCATCAAGAAGAATGGCGCCGCATTTGGCACAGGTAAGCTGAAGAATTTTTTTTAAGTAATTTATGTACAATACATTGACGATTGGCTTTGCCAGGGAAATGTATCCAAAGTGCCCTGTGCATGTGTCTATTTTTCCAAGGCATGTTTTGCATCTTGAGCCGGGATCTACAACGCCCAAGTGTAAATCCATTATTCCTCCATCTACAGGAAGCGCATCTGTATCATATACATCAGGGGATGTAATTTCCATAACTGCAAGCTTTCTTATAAGTGAAGGAGACATTAAACCAAATTCAATTTTTTTTATTCCGCTCATATTATTACCTGATTAATTTTCTGTTATTATTTTAGGATATATCATCATTGAAACCATTTCGTCAATCAATAGCTTGAATGCTGAAGGTATCTTGATTTCGCCTATATCGCTTTTCATGCATATTGGGCAGAAATATTTCCCTTTTTCAATATTCATTATTGCAATCACTCCGCATTTTCTGCAGATTTTGATATTCTGGTGATCGCAACTGAATCTCTCGTGAAGTGAAATCGCAGCTCCGTGAGCCAGTATACAGTCCTTTTCCATTTCTCCAAGCCTTAATCCGCCACCTTTGCTTCTCCCTTCAGTCGGTTGTCTTGTAAGCAGAGTAACCGGACCCTTGGATCTGGAATATAGTTTATGCGAAGAGAGCTGATAAAGACGTTGATAAAACACAACGCCCATTAGAATCTCTGATTCTATTTTTTTCCCTGTTCTCCCGTCATAAAGTGTTTCTTTTCCATTGTTATTAAATCCTAATTTATCAAGCCCTTCAAGAATCTTTTCTTTTTGGCTGCCAAATACAGTTGCATCAATTTCTTCTCCTACCAGAGCGCCATATTTTCCGGCAATGATTTCCATTAACTGTCCTACTGTCATACGGGAAGGGATTGCATGAGGGTTGAATATAACATCCGGTGTCAGTCCATTTGCGGTTACAGGCATATCTTCTTCGGGAACAACCATTCCGACAACACTTTTCTGACCGTGCCGTGTTGCAAATTTATCGCCGATTTCAGGTATTTTGTGCTCTCTCACAATGACTTTTACAAGTGCTTCTCCCTCTTCAGTTGATGTAACAATAACTCTTTCAACTCTGCCGGGTTCATTTCTGGAAGTTATTATTGAACTTTCATGCATATTGCTGATACCCATATGTATCTCTTTTTCTATATCCACAAACCGCAGTGGTGATGATTTAGCAATCAATACTTCCTCCATGCCTACCTTTTGCCCTGGGGATATGATTCCATCTGAATCCAGTTTTGCATAATCTGCATCTTGTTTTCTTCCAATTATATCTTCGCGAGGGAGACCTATTTCATCTTCCTGCCCTCCCCAGTATTTTCTCTCCAGAGTAGAATAGCATCTTCTTGAAAAAGAGCGACCTAACCCGCGTTCAATAGATGCCTTATTTACAATAAGCGCATCTTCAATATTGTATCCCATAAATGGCATCAATGCAATTACTAAATTCTGTCCTGCAGGATGAGTATCAGAGCCATTTACATTTGATATTTTAGGAGCGCACAATGGCTTTTGAGGATACATCAGCAGATAGCTGTTAGTGTCTGTTCTTAAATGGTAGTTCTGCAAATATAATCCAGATGCCTGAAGAATCATTCTTGAACCATAATTAAGCCTGTCTCCCCTGTTCATTTCAGGAAATGGCAACTGGGAAGCAGAAGCGCCCAAAACTAATGATGCATCTATTTCAAGATGGGTGTGTTTTTCATTTATGCTTTCTTCTTTTAATGCAATATATGCGTTTTCCTCCTCTGCTGCATCAATATATTCTACCACTCCTTTTTCTTCCAAATCAGTCCATGTGATTTTTTCATTCAGGATTTCTTTTTTTAATTCTTCAGTCAGTGTTGATTTTCCTTTTTTTACCACAATCAACGGTCTTCTGATTCTTCCCCTATCTAGTGATATATCAACCTGATTTTCCTTTTCCTTAAAAGCGACATTCAATGATAAAGGTATATTGTTGCTTCTTCTTTCCTCTCTTATTTTTTGGACAAATTGCTTTGTATTATTGCATTCGCCCATGTATTTCCCATCAATATAAACTTTTCCCATATTACATTAGCTTTTTTATTTTATTATATATGTATTCTGCTGTTTCTTTATCCGCTTCTTCTGTAATCTGCCCACCGACTGCCAGATACTTTCTCAATCCAATGTTCTGACCTTCCGGAGTTCGAACAGGACATAGCCTCCCCCAATGGGTACAGTGAAGTTCCCTTGCATCAAAATGCTCCTGAGATGGTGTAAGAGGAGATATTATGCTTCTTGCATGCTCCTGGGCTCTCATGTAGTTTGTTCGCTCCAGCCTCTGGCATACTCCTGTTTCTCCGCTAATCCAATTTCCTGTTGCCATTGCTCTTAAAATTTGTTTTGTCATTGTGTTCTGGGATATCATCTCTTCAAGCCTTACTATTTTTTTGCCTCTTCTAAGCAGTCTCTGGTAATTAAACTGAAGTTTTGAAATAAGGCCCCATTTGCCGATTATAGAATACCTGAATAGATTTTCAAGCAGTTCCCCGACAGTTCTTATTCTTTTGTTTGAATAATGGTCTATATCTTCATCAGGCAGTTTATCATTGTGAAGCAGTATTAGTTTTCTGAAAATCTTTGCAAGATATATAGCTTTTTGAATTCTTGAATTTTCATCTGTCCCTATAAACGCCAGCAGGTTCGTATCCAATTTTTGGTATATGATTGCCTTTTCTCTTTCTTCATCTTCCTCCTTTATGTTAAGTATCTCTGAAACATAAGAAAAACATTCTTTTTTTGTAGGGCAGTCACACTGCATAAGATTCAGGAAAATGTCTTCTTTTTCACTGTCTTTTGCGGTTATTGCATCCACTACATCCTTGTCTTTTTCAATTCCCAGTATTTTCATTAAAATTACAATAGGAACCGGCTCTTTGGAAAACATTGAAAATCTTGCGACAACAAGACCTTTTTTTGTTTTTTCAAAAGAATGCTTTTGCGTGAAGCCGTTGTGGCTGGAATCTATCCTGACCGAAATATCTTTGTCTTTTTTTCTTAAAATTAATTTGTTTGAAGCAATGTGCTCAAAGTTGACTATCACTCTTTCTGTTCCGTTGATTATGAAATATCCCCCTGGATCATACGGGTCTTCTCCTGCCTTTATTTTTTCTTCAGGACTCATATTGTTCATCAGGCAAATGCACGAATTTACCATAACAGGAAGTTGGTAAAGTTCTGTTTGTTTAGGTATGCATTCTCTTGACCCGAAATAGGGAACTATATCAACATAAACAGGAACCATATAATTCAAGTCCCTTGTCCTTGCCTCCAGCGGAGTGAGTATTCTTTTTGAGCCATCAACTTCTTTTATAACCGGAGTTCCTATTTTTATATTTGAAAGCTTTAATTTTATCTGCTCATCTTCTGCAATGTTTATTTCCTGTACGCCTATTTCATCCAAAACCTTATTCATCCCGTATTTTACGAAATAATTGTAGGAATCAATCTGATGTTTTGCAAGTTCATTGTAATTTGTTTTTTGTTCCAGAAACTTTTTCAGTAAACCGCTTTTTCCCATAATTTATTTTACTCTTCTTCGTCAATTTCAAGAGAATCTCCTTTATATATTCCTTCTTTATTCTCAATTATATCTCCTTTCTCTTCTGTATCTTCTTCAAAAAAAGTTGTTTTTTTATCTACTACAACCCGCCAGTATTTTGTTTTTTCTCCGTGATGCCCATTTCTCTCAATTTCTATTATATCTTTATTTTTTATTTTTAGATTTTTTATCCCAGGATCAGCTATATCTATTTTTGGCAATTTTTCTTTAGTAGTATTTAATTTCTTTAATAAATTCTCAGAATCTTTTTCATTTAGAACACTATGCTTTGGAACTAAAATATGCTGCTTTTCATTAACCACTATTAATCACAATTTTTTTTCTCTTATTCTTCTAGTTTTTATGGCGAGTCCAAGGGGATTTGAACCCCCGACACCCGGGTATCTATACAGATTCCGGCTACATCTACCTAAAAGCTTCACCCTGCTTAAGAGCCCGGTGCTCTAGCCAGACTGAGCTATGAACCCATTATATCTTCTATTCTGCTTCAAATACATTACTTCCTCTTTTAAAATGCACTTGCATTTGATTAATGTAGAAACTATTAAAAACCTTTGTGTAGAATTTAAATTTACTCTCTACTCTCTTATATATTCAAGTATTTTTGAATAAACCGGTCTTGTAATAGTAATGCCAATTATTACGCCTGCAATTGTTGTAATGGCAAATCCCCTTATTACTCCTCCTGCAATGGAAAGCAGAGGAATCATTGCCGCAATTGTTGTTGCGGCGGCAGTCATTATTATGAAAAATGCATTTTTCAATTTCAATTTTAGGCTCAGTTTCTCTTTTTTTGCGCTTTCGTCAGTCAGGACAATCTGGTCATCAATGCCCGAACCAATGACTGCCATGATGCCTGCAATTGCGGCTAAATCTATTGTCCATTTTATCATCGCGGCAAAGCCTAATATCAGGATTAATTCAGAAACTCCTGTAAATATTATCGGCAAAATTATTGCCTTATTTTTGTATCTTAGGTAAACTATTATGCTGACTGCAAATATTGCCAGAATTATTGCAAATACTGATTTGTGAAGAAACTGCTTTCCGAGGACTGGGGAAATATTGCTTGAGGACACTATTGTTATGGGTGTTGGAAGAGCCCCGGAATCCAGTATTGCCTGCATTGTCTTCATCTTGTTTACGGCATCTTCCTTTGATTTCCCCGGACCTTCTATAATAGTATTTGTTTCTATCCTTCCCCGCAGGGAAGTTGAAATATAGAGGGAATTTATCGGCTCATCATCAAGGAATAAATCAATTTTGGAAGTCAGGTAATTTGCTCCGCTTTCTATTATTACATTTCCTATGTCTTTTGTTATCTTAGCAAACTTTTCCGCTGCGTCCTTTTTTGTAGTTACTCTGAAAGAGTATCTCCATTGATCTTTTGATCCGCTTATCCTTGATCCGCCTGCCTCCTTGGAAGTAGAAAGTATGTCCTCTCCCTTGTAGGCAGTAGCATAGAATATGACTTCACTGCTGCTTATATTGCAGACTTCAAATGTTATGCCATCAATTATAATCTGATTGGAAGAATACTGGGGCAGAATCAAGTCATCTTCGCTTTCTGCATATGTCTGGTTCATGGTTAAATTGTTTTTTACAACATCCATTTCCTTCCCATCAACAATTATATTTTCAATATCAATAAAAGTTACATTATATGATATTCCATTTAGCTTTAGTTCTCCTGTCTTATTTACTATAGTCACGGGCTTTTTTATTTTTGCCTCAAATTTCCCCTGCTTTGAAATTATGTTTTGCAAATCTTCTTCTGTTGCATCTGCAATTTCAAGCTGGATGTATCCTTTTCCTTCAATATCTATAATGCGCGCAGTCATTTCCTTTAATCCATAGGCATTAATCCTTGAACTCAGGACATCCCTGCATTTTTCGAGAATCTCATTTCCTTCTTCTGCCGGCAGGATTAGTGCTCTTACGCCTCCCTCCAAATCAAGTCCTTTTTTCAGGTTTGTCTGGATTGTATAAAGCCCATCATCTCCCATTACAGGAATGGGTCTGATGAATACAAGAGAAAGTATCAATAGGCAAAACAACAGTATAAGCATAGGCTCTTTCAGCAATTCTTTGTAATTTATTTTTTTCATATTCAATTATCCTTTTTATTTTTCAAATGCCTTTTCAATATCCCTACATTCTGGAACCATGTGAACGGAATGTCTGCAACCAGGCCCATTATTATCACAATTGCGATTTCTCCTATCTTTGTTCTGCCTGCAAAAGAATACAGCACAAGCAAAGATGCTATTGTTGTAATCGTCATCATGATTCCTGTTTTCATAGAGGATATTACCTGGGAGTCAACGCTTCCTTCGTATCTTCGTTTCAGCAATCTTATTGAAAGCAGAACATCTGTATCAACAGAGTATCCTATAAGCATTAAAAGCCCTGTAAGTGAAGCAACAGTCAATTTTAGCCCAATGAGGTTCATCATTGCAATAGTGAATGTAATATCGCAGATTGCTGCAAGTATGATTCCTAAGCTTGGCGCAAACACCCTGAAAGTGAGGAATATTACTATTGCCATTGCCAAAAGTGCAATAAGAAGTGCCTTCTGCGCCTGCTTTAGAAAATCTGCGCTCAGTCCCGAACTTATATAATTTTGCTGTATATTTTCTGATGTAATTTCAATGCTATTTTCCTTTAGTATTGAGATTATTTTGCCGGCCTTAATAGGATTTTTTGTAATTATACTAATGCTATTTCCTGATGCTGAACTTGAAAATCTTACCTGTGCCTCCTGACTTTCGCTTATGAGGGAAATCTGCTTTTCGATGTTCAAAATCACATCCTGGTCGACCATGATTTTTTTGTCCAGAAGCACTTCTGCCTCACTTCCGCCGGTAAAGTCCATTCCCAGTACAACCAGGTTACCTGTTTTTTGATACTGGGAAAATATGACAAATATTGAAAACAGAATAAGCAAAATGCAAAGTATCTGACCTTGCTTGTTGTATTTTACCAACTTATTCAAAAAAGCATCTACAGATTTCATTGACTTCACTTTTTACCTCTTTTACTCTTCGCCTACTGCAGGAGTAGTAATGTGCTTTACAATAACAACATCATCTACTGCTTTTACCATTTCCCATGGTATAATTACTCCTCTTTTCCCGCCGACAATTTCCGCCAGATAAGAGCCTTTTGCAGCATCCACAATTATGGATTTCATTTTGTATTTTGCAAAGTCCAGTTCTGCATCAACAATATGACCGCAAAAAGAGCCTCTGTCAGTAAATATATCTTTGTTCATCAATTCGTGTATTTCTCTTTCTTCTACCATTATTTCACCAACTAAATGTTGTAATTATAATTAATAGTATTATTTTTAAAAGTATTTGTTTTTTTGGTTTTTTTAAGCATATATTAGCTCTGCTGCGATATAATCTTCTATACACACATAATCCATTCACCTTATGTTAAAACAATCAATTACTTAAATTAAAAAAAATACTGTGAATAGTGAACTGGATGACAGGTCTTTGGAAGAGATAAAGACAATTGAGTTTAAGGCTAAAAATGCTGGGTATAGTTGATAGGAAGAGTTGTATTTGAGTATCCTACTTTCATATGAAACATAACCCTTAATTGCTTGAATTCCCTTACTGACATTCTGTTAATGCCTTCATTAATCTTTCATTTCTAAAAGCTCTGTTGATGTTATCATAGATATTTAAGTTTTTGACGTTTACATTCTTAATGAGCAACAGGTTTATTATGTGGTATAAAACAGGATATGCAATTGATGCTTTAATAATGCTTATGATGCAGTTATATTTTCTGACACGCATACCCGGCAAGATTTTTCTGCTGTGAGATAGGCTTTTATAATTTATTTTATTATTTATGTAGGTGAAAAAATGTTTAATGTAAATCCAAAACAGATGCAAAAGATGATGCAGCAGATGGGAATGAGCACAATAGAGCTTGATGCAACAGAAGTGAGGATAATCTGCCCGGATAAAACCATAATTATTGAAAATCCTTCTGTCCAAAAAATAAAGATGCATGGACAGACAAGTTTCCAGATAACCGGGACAGAAACCGAAGTCGATAATTCACAACTGGAAGAGGCGGCAGAGGAGAAAGAAGACTTTAGCGACGAGGACATAAAGATAATAATGGAGCAGACAGGAAAATCAAGAGAGAAGATAGAAAAAGTTCTAAAGGAAACCGGCGATATTGCAGAGACCATAATAATGCTTAATAAATGAAATAATCTATGGAGTGGTATGTATTTGCATTTGCATGCGCAATAGTCAGCAGTATTTCTGCTGTCGTGGAAAAGAAGACATTGATAAAAGAGCATGCAATGGAATTTTCAACTGTTTTTTCAATTTTCAATTTTCTTTTTGTGCTGCCTTTTTTGCCTCTTGTTGATTTTAGCGTATTGAAGGATCCATATGCTCTTGGATTTATTTATGCAGTTTCTGTCCTCGGAGGAATTGCCTTTTTTTTTATAGCAAAGGGAGTAAGGCATATGGACATATCTGTTGTGTCGCCCCTGCTTAATTTCGGCCCTGCCTTTTTGCTATTCCTTGCATGGTTTTTTTTGGGCGAGACTCTGAGCCTCCAGCAGCTTGCCGGGGTAATGATTATAATTTTCGGTTCATATCTGCTTGAAATAAGCACAAAGCACCCGTCTCTCTTTGGACCTGTAAAAAAAATGATTCACTCAAAGCACATCTATTATATATTTCTTGCCCTTATATTATATGGATTTTCTTCCATCGGAGATAAAATAATACTTGGCAGGATAACTCCAGTTACATATCTTGTGTTTGTGCATTTCTTTATTGCAGTAAATTTCATTGTCCTTATTCATTTGTTTCACAATGGCTTTGAAGGGATAAAAAACGGCATACGAAATGCAGGCAAATGGATTGCTATTGTATGCGTTCTCACATGCACCTACAGGTATTTGCAATTGCAGGCGATTTCAATGGCATATGTGAGTCTTGTTATTCCAATCAAGCGGACAAGCACAATATTTACAACAATAATCGGGGGAGGATTGTTTCATGAAGATCATCTGCTGAAAAAAATAATATGCTGCATCATAATGTTTGCCGGGGCTTATTTGATAATTGCCTGAATGAATCATAATTCATCGAATATAAACACATCTTCTATTTTTGACTTTAGAATTTTTGATATATCATAAGCTAATTTAAGGGAAAGATTACACTTTCCTTTCTCAAGAAAAACGATTGCCTCTCTTCTCACGCCGGTTTTACTGCGAGCTCTTCCTGTGTTAGATTATATTTTGCCCTGAACTCTTTTATCCTTGTTTTCATTTAAACCACTTATACTTCTTTCGAATCATAATATCTCAATAATACATTCATTGAGATCAACAGACTAAAAAAGACTATGCTGAGCGCAAGTTTTGTTTCTATCACACAGGTTAAGGACATTCCCGAAGAGAATTATGGCTATCGCTACCATTATTACAACAATTGTTCTTATGGCTGTCTTGCCTGCAACTTTTTCAGTTCTTTCATCAGTTACAATATATGTTTCTTTGCCTCTTACAATTCTTATAACTCTCAACCAATCATCCTGATGCACTATTATTCCAAGGATTGCTCCGCAGATTATTCCAAATACACTCCATTCTTGCCCAGTCCAATTCCTTTTCTCCCCTTGTTGTTTATTTTTAACTTTATGTTAGATACATACATAACATCAACTATTTGAATGTTTTGTTTTCTTCATCGGCAGCAGAATTTTAAATATCGACAAAAAATGAGTTTGCAAATTAATATTTATGTTATTTTACAGGAAACTTTTATGCCGAAAATAGACTTCCTTGCGAAATTTTACAGTTAAACAACGGGAAACTATTTAAAGCAAACAAGCAATAAGAAATATGGTTGCAATAGGAGAGATAATGCAGTTAATTGCAATGACATTCGTGCCTTTCCTGGAATTGAGGGCATCCATTCCTTATGCAATGTTGAAACTGAAAATGGATGCATTCAGCAGTTTTTTTATATGCTCTGTTTCTAATATTATTATAGGGGAACTCATTTTTTTCTCGCTCATCCTGTTTTTGCCTTATGTGCTGAAGATAAAACTGATGGACAAAATTTATCAAAAATGCGTTTTAAAGGTTCAGCACAAAGCGCATAAAGTGGTGGAAAAATACGGCACAATCGGTCTTGCAATATTTATAGGAATGCCTCTTCCCGGTTCGGGAGTTTACAGCGGAGCATTGGCTGCGTTTTTGATTGGCGTGAAGCCAAAGCAGTTTTTTGTTGCAAATATAGTTGGCGTTTTGGTTGCGGGAAGTTTAGTAACTTTGATTGTTATGAGCGGAAACAGTGCATATAATTTGTTTTTGAAGAGCATATAACGACATGTCTGGTTTATACTTTTTTAAGTTTATATTGCTCTATATATTATGGCAGAAAAAATTTGCATGCAGTCCCTTCACTGGGCAGACCAGTATGCAAAAAAAATAATTGAGAAAAACCCGGGCAAAACATATATTATTGAGTCAGGCATAACTCCCTCAGGAATTGTCCATATTGGAAATTTCAGGGAAGTTATGACGCAGTATCTTGTTTACAGGGCATTGCTTGACCGGGGAGAAAAGGCAGAATTCATTTACATGTGGGATGATTATGACAGGTTCAGGAAGGTTCCAAAAAGGATAGATAAAAGCTACGAGCAATATATTGGAATGCCTGTAAGCATGGTTCCTGATCCATGGAACTGCCATGAATCTTATGCAGACCATTTCAAGGAAAAATTGATGGAAGAATTAAATATCCTGAATATTCATCCAAAATACCTGTCTGCAACAGAGCTTTACAAAAAATGCACTTTTGCCAAAAACATAAATACTGCTCTAAAAAACACAGAAAAAATAAAGCAGATACTCAACAAATTCAGAAAAGAGAACCTGGGCGAAAAATGGCTTCCTGCAATAGTTGTTTGTTCAAAGTGCCATAAGGAAACAGAGAATTTGGAATATGTCAAAGATTATACTGTAAAGTACAGATGCTCATGCGGAAATGAAGAAACAATTGACTTCAGGAAAAAAGGCAATGTAAAATTAAGGTGGAGAACAGACTGGGCATCGCGATGGGCGCATTACGGCGTTGATTTTGAAAGCTCAGGGAAAGATCACAAATCACAGGGCGGCTCATGGGATACTTCAACGCTTATCTGCGAAGAAGTTTTTCAAAAACCGGTCCCAATAGGGCCGATGTATGAATTCATAAATACTAAAGGCAATGCAGGAAAGATGTCCTCTTCTCTTGGGAATACGACAACTGTTTCTGATTTGCTTAAAATTTACACGCCGGAAGTTATCAAGTCCATATACACTGCAAAGCTAAACAAGCCGATTGACATTGCTTTTGACAATGACATATTCAACATATATAATTACTATGATGAAACAGAGGAAGCTTATTTCGGCAAAAAAACCCTTGAAAACAAGAAGAAAGAGATTCAGCTAAAGCGACTGTATGAACTGAGTCAGATAGATGAAATAAATGAGCAAATCCCAAAAAAAATAAGCTTCAGGGAAGCAGTGAATATTGTTTTGTATGTAGCAGAGGAAAAAAGAAAAGAATATGCTTTTTCTTTTGCAGAAGGAGAAGGAGATAAATTAATTGATTCTGACAAAAAAATAATAGAAAACCGCCTGAATTGCGCCAAATACTGGCTGGACAATTATGCAGACGAAAACATTAAAATAGCTTTGCTTGAGGCGCCGGACAAAAAATTAGATGTTGGCGATTTTAAAAAAAGCATAAAAAACATCTGCGATAATCTAACAGGATGCCAAAGCCAAAAAGACATAGAGCAGTTGATATACAACAGCGCAAAGGATTTTAACAAACAGCCAAGAGACATGTTCAGGATTCTGTATCTGGCGCTGATTGGAAAGGAAAGAGGACCTCGCCTAGGAGGTTTCATTGAAATGATTGGAAAAGAAAAAATTAAAAGATTGCTGGAGGGATACATAAAATAATATGGTAAAAATTGCATTGATAGGTTACGGGAAAATGGGCAGGGCAATTGAGCAGTTATGCAAAGAAAAAGAAGGCATTGAAGTTGCGTCAATTATTGACCCTTTTGACAAATCCTGCTTTGCCGGGATAAATGAAGAAAGCTTAAATGGAATTGATGTTGCTGTTGATTTTACAACTCCCGGTACAGTTATGGACAATATCTCTAAAATTGCTGAACTAAAGAAAAATATTGTTGTCGGGACAACGGGATGGTATGACAAAATGGATGATGTAAAAAAAATAGTTGAAAAAAATAACATCGGGTTTATATGGGCATCCAATTTTTCAATCGGGGTGAATTTGTTTTTTAAGATGATAAGAAATGCTTCGCAATTGATGAACCGCTTTGAGGATTATGATATATACGGCATTGAAATGCACCACAACCAGAAGAAAGACAGTCCATCCGGCACTGCCAAAACAATAGGGGATATTTTGCTCAAAAATATTGAGAGGAAGAAAAGGGTTGTGACAGAAAGGCTTGACCGCAAAATAGAGCCGGATGAGTTGCATATTGCTTCTGTGCGGGCAGGAACTATCTCCGGAACGCATATTGTCGGGTTTGATTCTGCTGTTGATGAGATAGAATTAAAGCATACTGCGAAAGGTAGAATTGGTTTTGCAGGAGGGGCGATAATGGCGGCAAAATGGATAGAAAATAAAAAA
>QMVB01000016.1 GCA_003660905.1 Candidatus Nanohalarchaeota archaeon
ATCTCAGCTCAAATGAGCGACCCTGACAGCGACACTCTGACATGCAAATTCTATCTTGACAACGCAGAGTGCCATTGCACTGCAACCGGAACAGTAACAGGAAATTACTGCAATTATTCCAAAGTGAACAACAACACCTGTGAATGCTTTGCCGTAGGAGACACAATAAACATAATTGCAGAAGCATCTGATGAATGGCACAGCAAAAACTCAACTTCAATCAATAATGTGATTCCAAACAGGGCGCCAACAGCACCGGCAAACCTAAAACTCCTGATAAACGATGCTTTCAACGATACAGACCACGTGATAACCCACAACCCATTAATCAACTGGACAAACCCGTTAGATGATGACGGGGATGCATTAACAATACATGCGCAGGTAAAAGAAGAAGGGCAAAGCTGGCAGGATGACAACTCAATGAACATACAGCCGGCAGACTACTCAAACGAGGGCATGATGACAATAGGCAACTCTACCCTCCAGGACGGCAAAAACTACACATTCCGGCTAAGAGCATGCGATGCCTACAGCAACTGTTCAGGATATGCAGAATCAAACATATGGCTCCGGCTCAATTCAAACGCCTCAATAAACTCAGATTGCACAGAGCCATCTCCTCCTTTCGGAAATATAAACCTGACCGTAAACATCACAGACCCTGAATCAGACAATATTGTATGGGCAAACTTTACTGTCACCAAAAGCAAAGGCACAATAACCAGTCAAAACGCAACAACCCTGAACATCAACAACAATTCAGCAAACCACACCTTAAACCTAACTTATCCATCACAGACAGGAAATGCAAACCTGACGATATTCTACCAAAACCAGAAAACGCATAAACTCAACTCAACACAAAAATCTTTCAACAACGAGACAAATGCAACGCACCACATCCAAATCAGCAGTTTGATCAACAACGCAACCATAAACATAACCTTCTCAAACCTGTCAAATGCAGAAAACATGACAATCTATATCAACAGCAACCAGATAGACAAAATACCAAACCCTCAAAACATAACCTACAATTACTCCGCAGCCCTGCATCCCAGCCAATTCAACAATTTCACCTACTCTCTAAAAAACGGAACAGGGACATTGGACAAAACAGAGATAACTTATTACCCGAACCAGTCAGCAGAACTCCGCATAAACAACAATATTTTAGGAACTATAGCATTCACCAATCAGACAGCAAACTCTACATTCACAAATGCATCCCAGTCATGGCTTGCAAACTCAACAAACATAACCTACACAACCGGCGCCAACATAACAATATTCAACTGCACCATTAATTATTCGCAAACCATCCCTGTAACAAACAACCAAAATGCCACGCAATACGGCGATTTATGGAAAATTAATTTTTCCACATCAGCAGACACAACATATTCATGGTCGCTTGTCGCCTCTGACGGCTTTGAAACATCATCATTATCAAACTCATTTGTAACCGGGAACCAGAACCCCCTTGCAGACGGACCTTTCTACTCAAACATACAAAACAAACATGCTTTCTTAGCATGGTCAAATGCAACAGACGCAGACGGGACAATAATAAGTTGTAAAATACATTACGGCAGCAATAGTGAAGAACTCTTAGCACAGCAAAACAATACCGTAAACTGCTCAAAAGAGATAAACACATCCCATTATTCTGTCAACACTGAAGTAGCAGTATATTTCGTATTCAAGGATGACAAACAAGCAACAAAAACCACAGGAATAATCTACCCGATAATCCCTAACCAGAACCCAATCATAACAAGCTTAACTCTAAACAATCCGCACACATATATAGACTTAATCACCAACTGGACTTTCTATGACCCTGAAGGAGATGACACAACCCAGTCAATAATAAACTGGTCCCGGTATGGTGCTTCTTATGAAGTAGACCAGAAAAATGAATATAATCTGGTATCATCAAATCTTGAATACACAAAGACAGCAAAAGCCGACAACTGGAGTGTCTGCGTCAAGGTAAAAGACCAGCACAATGCAGATTCATATATAAACTGCACCTCAAATATCACAATAAAAAACTACCCTCCACAACTAACCCAAATCCAGAACACGACACAGGCAGGGCACATCATCTTTATCTCTGCCATTGCAACAGACCGCGACAATGAAACAGATTTTGCAAACTGCACAATCCACTATTATAACCAGCACAATGCATCAAACAAAACAGGCAATCTATCTACATCTTACGCAGGCGAGCAGGACCCGAATCAGGTAAAGGCGAAATGCGCAGGCAATGTCACGGCAGGCAGTTGGCTATTTCCAAACCAGAACATAAACATCACAATGCAAATCTGCGACGGGAACATCCCCGGCGGCAGCAACTGCACAAACACAACCATGCAGACATTAATGCCAAACCAGATGCCGCAGGCGATATTGACAACACCGCCAAACCGCACCAATTCAACAAACTCAACAATTGCCTTTGAATGGACTTCCTCTGATGCAGACAAGGACAACCTGACATATAATCTGACAGTCTATAATTCAACAGGCATATTCAACTGCACAGATACAACAGCGCAGGCGCAGGCAATAACCATAACTTCAGACGGGATTTATCACTGGAATGTATCTGCAACAGACCTATACAACAACACAGAACTAAACACAACATACTCACAGGCAAGAACAATAACAATAGACTCCACTCCTCCGCAGTTAATATCTGCAGTATGCAACATCACAAATATATCATATAATAACGCGCAAAACAGAACCCTGAATGCAACACAGGGCGACAACATCACATGCACTTTAGAATGGAGCGACAACTCCCAAAACTGGGGAATAGAAGGACTTGCAAACGCCGCATTAAACATCACCTACTCAGTCAAAAACAACGAAACAGAAAACCTGAACTTCACAAACAACAAAACAACATTCAATCTCACCAATATCCCCGCAGGAATAATCATTTTCAACACAACAGCTTTTGACTGGCTTTCAAACACCAACCATTCAATAATCAACATCAGCGCAAATGATACAGAAGCCCCGGCAATAAACACAATATACACATCCCCCTCTGCCCTGGCAGATTTAGATCCAAACACCACAGTAACAATATATGCAAACATCACAGACAATCTCGCAATACATACAGCATTACTATACTACCACAGAAACGATTCAATCAACACAACAAACCAGACGTGCGTACAGATGAACAAAACCAATAATATCTACAACGCAACTCTTTCAAATCACCAAAGCGGAAACTGGACATACTATATAATTGCAAATGACACAACAGGCAACACAGCGCAATCCCAGAATTATGCCCTCCAGGTATGGAAAGATTACACAATAAATGTCTCGATAAATGATGTGCCGGCAAACTCAATAGAACTCAACCAAAACTTCACTTTAGGAACAATTACATTCAACAACACAGGCGACTTCAACTACACCTGCGATTTATCCAGTTCAATAACCTCATCAAAACCAATGCAATTCTATTACAGCAGCAACTCCATTGAACTTAACCCGTCAGATACTTCAACAAGGCAGATAAATGCAACGGGCAAAGAGCAGGGACCTCTGCCGAACTGCAAAGTAAATATACAGCTTCCAATAGACTGCACCTGCCTGGCTTGCACCCAGAGCGGTGCAGACTACATAAACCAGATAATCCTGTACCCTGAAGTAGAGATAAGGGCAGCAGGACCTTATTTTGAAGATGAAATTACCGCCCCTTCATCAATGCAGGCAGGAACATCATCAACAATGCATGTAAAGATAAGAAATATCGGCACTGTTAATGCAGAGAATTTTTCAATATCATTTGAAAACATGAGCTCAGGCATAAGCATAACAGGAGAGGCAACAAAGAGCAACCCAATGCTTGTGCAGGCAGGATATCCAGAGAGCTTCTGGAGGTCATTTACAATCAGCGCAGATGCAGATATATACACAGATACCTATTCATTTAACATCATCGCAAACTGCACCAACTGCAACAGCGCACAAGACATAGAGACCGTCGACATCCCTATTGAAGGAAAGACAAGAACAGTTATAGAAAAACATTATTCCGGCAGCAGTTCCGGAGGTTCAAGCAGTTCATACACTTCTCTGATTGCCCCTGAAACTATCACAGAAGAGCAGAAGCAAAAACTATTCCGAACAGAAGCGACATATGAGTTAATAAGAGGAGGAAAGCAGCAGTTTAATCTGGAAGTGGAAAACCCGTTTGAAGGAGATCTGCTAAATGTTTCTGTCTCAATTACAGGATTTTTATCCAAGTACATAAGCGTTCATCCTGTTTTTGCAGACCGAATCCATTCTGGCAGCAGCAGCAACTTCACAATATTCCTCGAAGCCCCAGAATATTTTAAAAGGGGAGAATACAAGCTTATATTTACAATCAAGGGAATTATAAATAAGACAGATGAAGAAATAAATATGAAAGAGACAAGAACAATAACACTGATTGTTCTTGAAATATCAAAGCAGGAAGCAGGGCACTACATTGATCAAATAAAAACAATCATTGAAGAAATGGAAGATAAAAATCTCAACACAAAGCATTTGCGCGAATTTATGGAAACAGCAAATGCATCTATCAGAGACAGGAATTATGAAAAAGCAAGGGATGCTTATGAGACTATAAAGAAAACCAGCGAGCATGCATTTGCATGCGTAGATACATTAAATGAAATGAAAAAAAAGCAAAATGAAGCCATTTTCAATGGCATTGACATCCCGAAAACAAAGAGGCTTCTTCTGCTTGCAGAAGCAGCGCTCAATAGGGGAGACTATGAAACAGCCTTCAAAAGAGCAGAAGATGCAAAAGTGACCTATGCGCTTGAAACAGTCGGGGTATTCAACCCATTTGCATTTGCAGTAAACAACTGGCAAAAGCTTATCGCAGCATTTGCAGCTATCATGGCAATGTCATACATTGGTCTTTTGCTGCTCAGATGCGATTTTCTCAACAGGAAACTGAAGTCGCTGAAAAAAGAAGAGAACATCCTGCTCGGACTTATCAGAGAATCCCAAAGAGAATGCTTTGAAGAGGGCAAGATGAATATGAGGGAATATATGCAGACTCTCGATCAGTATGAAAAGCAGATGAGCAAAGCAGTCCAGGAAATCATAAAGTACGAGACTAGAAGGATTAACCTGTTCAAGTTCTTCAAGAAAAAAAGCCTGATTCTCGAAGAGGAAAAAGCAAGGCTTCTTGATATCATAAAAGATGCGCAAAAAATTTATCTCAGCGCAGGCAATCTAGATACAAGAATATATGAAAACAGGATAAAGAGCTATTCAGAACGGCTTGTTGAAGTAGAGGAGCAGCTTGCAGCAATAAAAGCAAATGATGCAATGAAAAAGTCATCCCGCATCCTACCTGTGCTTTTGATACTGCTTATTTTGCCGCTGCCGGCATTTGCTGTTTCAGACAATTCGGTTCACAGCGCATTCATCCTTGCAGAAGAAGGCATGGATCAAATGCTGGAAAAAGGACTGCCTGTGACAAGATACAATGACACTTTGTTTCTTGCAAAGCAGATATACGAAGCGCAGGTTGCGCTGGAAGAGGCAGGAGGCAGTCCGGATTATTCAATAGCATATTCAAAACTCACTGAGCTAAGTCAAATAAAGCAGAAAGCTTTTCTGGCGCTTGATGAGCTCAATGCTCTTGAAGCGACGATAAGCCAGATAGAGGGCATAGACAAAAAACCGGTCCGGGAAATTCACAGCAAAGCCAAAATTGAATTTGAAGCAGAAAGATATGAAGAATGCCTGAAGTCCATAGATGAGGCATATGAAAAAATCTCTGAGCTTGAAGCCATAGAGACCAAGGTAAAAGCATTCTACGAGGCAGGCTCAAGAAACATCATGGGCTTTCTTGACAAAAACCGCGTGCAGATTGTCTTGTTTTTCTCGATTATGTTCTTAATCATTGCAGTGAGCTATAAGAGAATAGTGTGCTGGAGAATTAGGAATAAAATGAAAGCTCTTAATGCAAGATGGTATTCTATCCGTGCTCTGGTTGCCCAAACACAGCGTGAATATTTCGAGGACGGGAAAATAAGCGAAACTACATACCATATCAGGATAAAAAAATACGGGGAAATGATGAGAGACATTAAAAGGCAGATTCCCCTGCTCAATGAAGAGCTTGCAATAAGAATGAAAAAAAGGTAAGAATATGGAAAAGGAGATAAAAAGAAGAAAATTCAGGACAGGCATACCGGGCTTTGATGAACTTTTTAGAGAGGGCATCCCTGAAGGAAATGCCATTTTAGTGGAAGGAGGTCCGGGGTCAGGCAAGACGGTGTTTTGCCTTCATGTCGCAATCAACGCATGCAAAAGAGGGAAGAAAGTCCTTTATATGAGCTTTGAAGAGCCGAAAGACAGGCTGAAAAGCCATATAAATGCATTTGGATGGGATTCCGAAAAATATGAAAAAAAAGGATTATTGATGATTAAAAGATTCAATGCCCTTGATGTTGCAAGAAGCGTTGAAGCATTGCTGTCTGAGGCAAAAAGAGAACTGTTAATTGATATCCAGCCGGTCCTGATACCAAGAGGATTTGAGCCGGACATTGTATGCCTTGATTCATTGAGTTCCATCTCTTCTGCATTCAGCGGTGAAGAAGCAAGGTTCAGGATTTACATGGAACAGCTCTTCAGGCACCTTGAGAATACAAATACGACATCGTTTCTCATAAGAGAAACCCCTAACCCTGCGCATATCGGTGCAATTGTTTCTGAGAAAGGAGAGGCAGTGAGCTTCCTCTCAGACGGGATTATTGTCCTGTACAATATAATATATTCCACCGGCAACAGGGGCAGGGCAATTGAAATATTGAAGATGCGTGGAGAGGACATTGACAGGAGGATAGTTGAGGTAAGAATCGTAAATAAAAAAGGGTTTGTTGTCACTCCGAACAGGCAGTTGAAGGGAGAATATAAGTTGAGTTGATGTGTTTTTTGTGAAAATTAGACTTATCTATTTATAAATTATTTTGCTATTAATACTGTATGAAAATTCCATCATTTTTATATGCCCTTAAGCCATTAAGTCAAGAGCAGAGAGATATGTTTGCTCACCCTGCGCTTTACTGCATTAAAGGAGAGGATATAGGCAGGCTGAAGCTTTTGGCAAAGCAGGGCAAAGCACAGATAGTGAAAAAAGAGACCAGGTACAGCATTGCCGAAAACACAGATTATGTTCATTTTGAACCAGGCAAAAGCATAACAGATGAAGAAGAGGATTTTGTTTTGGCATCAAACAGCAGGATAAGAGAGCAGGTGCAGCAGCATGCACTGGCTCAAATTCCTGACAGGCAGAAGGCATTTTTGGAAGTATTTAATACTATTTACGGATTCAGCGAGATAAAAAAAGCGCTGCTTTTGCAGTATTTCAACCCTGGGTTTTCAATTGCGCTTTTGTGCCAGGACAGGGATGTTTACAATAATTTTATCCATGTTCTTTCTATGATGGATGTAATTATAGCAGATAAATGGAACAAGGCAGTTGAAGAGAAAATGAAGGAGGATCCGGACGCGCCGGGAGTATTTATCGGGCTGTTGAAGCAGAGCATTTCAAAGGAACTGGTCAAATATGCAAATTCAGGGCTGGATGATTATTTTGACATTATATTTGTGCTTGAAAAATACAAAAAAGAGGATTTTGAAAATATCGCACAGCTTGTTCTCGAAAAGAATAAAAAGGCACTGAATAAAGAGGATTTCAAATTGCTGAAATTTGCAAAAGATATCAAAGGGCAAACAAAAGAGGAGAATCTTTTTGGCGACAAAAAGCATTTGAGCACAATAAAATCATTTGTATGCGAAATGAAATCGAACGAGGACAAATACTATTTTAATGTATCTGTGGACATTATAAATACAATTAAGCAACTTCTCATTGCCCAGCTTGCCATAAATAATAGTGATAAAATTACTGACAGGGAAATATGGAATGCAATAGAAATCGTTTCGTTCAGTAATTTTAAGAGATTATGAAATCAGATACCAGAAGAAAGGCAATAATACACCTGTTTGAAAGTATTATTGCTGCTGTTATTCTTTCAGGATATTTCTACTTTGTTTTTTCATCATATGAAACTCAAGTGGTGCAGAGTGAAATGATTACAGAGGAAAAACTCCAGACTGAGCTTTATTCTTTGATGGCTGCTTTTAAATACACTAATGCATCTTATTTTATCGAGGATGCAAAAGAAGAGCAGATGCATCTTATATTGAAATATTTCATAGGCATAGGCAAAGGCTATAGTCTGGTGACAAACGGTCTGCCCAAAAAGCAATTGTTGATTGGCGTTGTTTCTCAGGGCAGCAGTTTGGTTTCAACAGGTTCTGTTGCATGCAACCCTCCAATTGCCGGTACTTCTTGTTATTCCGGTACATTCAAGGGAAAATCAATCATGATTGCAAATGTGGCTTCCGATGAAATAAATGCCTTATTTGTCGATTATGATTCCGACGGAGCTTTTAATGCTCCTGATGAAGGACCATTTTTGCAGGGCACGATTGTGAACATATCCAATAATATTTACGGTTTTGCAATCAATGATACATTAAAGGAAATCCTCTTCTTCAGTGCAGAAGACACAGTAAAGCTGGCAGAAAAGCTGAATGTGCGCATGTTCAGCAAATCAGCCCCTTTTTATTTGAATCAAAGGGAAGTTGAGTTCACTCTAAGACCTGCTTCATTGGATGAAAGCTATGAGTCCCTGAGCAAGAATGATATCCTGTTTTTTTACAATTACAGGAATCTTGCGCTCTATGAGTCAAAGCTCAAGGAATTCATGGAGGATAGGAAAACATTGTTTGAAATAACAACAGCATCCCTCGTTTGTCACAACGACAACGTTCAAAAATATATTTTCAACCTCCAGAAAAATCCCGGGTTTGATTTGTTTGGTCCAAGCCACAGGACTGGAGGAGATACCAATATTTCCCTGAATTCCGATTTTCTCGACATGAGCGTAAAGGCGTATTTAGATGACAATGAAATCATAGTAAAAACAAAAAGATACTATCCGGAATTGAATTACAGCGAAGAAAGCGGAGGAGCATTAAATAACAGTATTGATGACAGGACCGCATTTGCAGCCATAATGGGCGCAAACAATACAGTGTTTTATTTTGCTATTGTAAAGAATTTAGGGACATATTCTCATTTGTACATAAGCAATGAGACGAATTTTACCGGAAAACCATACTATATTGAAGGAAATGAAATTTCCCTGGGTTCTTACAACTATTCAATTGAGGAAATCGACACATATGGGCGGTTTGTTAAATTAAGAACCGTTTTCAAAAAATACAGGTTTCCTGACAGGGCATGGGAAATGCCATATGTATATGTTCATCCATACAAGCGCATGTATGACACAGACGAGCAGTTCATACTGCTCAAGCAAAACAGGACGTACAATCAGACGCAATACGCAATAGGAGAGAATATTTCAACCTCAGGCATATTCAGAATTCTTAGTAAAAATGAGGCAAAGGCAAAGGGCATATTTTGTTCTGATGGCAGTATTGGCTTTCCTGCAAAAACATCCAATATTTCTCTGGATCCGCTTAATCCAAGCGATAGTAAAGTAGAGGTTGCTGTTGCAAATTGCTCTGATTTGTCCGGTGGTGTGATGGATAGTTTCTATATAGATATTCCTCCACTGACAAATAATTCTCTCTTTAACAATACTTTCGAGGGCCCTTTTAGTGTCTGGCAGGGAGAGGATGTTTTGAGGCTTAATAGCGAATACTATAAAATTCATTTAACTCCCACGGGAAACTTTAATTTGACGCTGTTGAGAAGATGGCCTATTCCCGTTGCAATCATAAGCAAATCCGCGGAAAAAGGAGCCGCTGTATGGATGGTGAATCCAGGGAACTCTTCTGAAGGATGGGCAATAGTGAAATCCACTCTTGCTGCATTTTCAGACAAGAGAGACGACATTATTTTGCCAAATCCATCGAGGAGAAATTCTCTTTTTGCAGAGGATGTGTTTTTTTCAAAAGGGAGCATTTATGTTCCATATACTGTTAAACTAGGTGTTTGGTATCCATAAAAAATATCTTGAATCATTTAAGTCATATATTTTGGGAATCAAAAAAGGAGACAATATTGCGATTATGTATCATACTGACTGCGATGGCATTTGCTCCTGCCTGATCATCAAAAAAACAATAGCGCATTTGCTCGGCAAAGATTCATTTATTTTTACCCAGAAGCAGGGAAAAATTGCCGTTATTCCGGCAACAGTTGAATTGCTGAAGAAAAAGAAAATCACCAAATTTATTGCAGTTGACATGGCAGTTGATGAGGATGAGGAACCAATCAGGGAAATAGAGAAATTTGCCGATATCCTGATAATAGACCACCACATAAAAAAGGCGGATTTGAGTTCGGGCAAGACTGTTTTTATAAAGGCGCAGGATTATGAAAGCAGCATTGACTCCTCAAAATATCCTGCATCAAAGCTGTGCTTTGATTTGGCAACTCCTATGATTGAGGGCGGCGGTAGCAGGCGTCTGATAAATGATTTGAAATTCATAAGCTCTATCGGGATAAGCGGAGATGCAGGATATGATTTCTGGGCGCAAAAAAAGTTTTTGGCAAAAAATGACAAGGAAAAAATCCAGAAGATAGACCACATAATTTCTTCATATATTTCAATAAAAGGAAAATTCAATTCAATTGTCCGCATTTTGGAAGAGGACAATATTGAGCAGAAAATAAACAAGAGGATTGTGGAGAACAAAGATATTTCTCAGTATTATTTTGATATCCAGAAAGAGCTGGAAAGGCTGATTCTGGAAATAGACCACAAGGCGCGTTTTCTAAAAGACAGGAAAGGAAACATAAAGCTTGTTTTTTATTCTATCCAGTCAAGATACAATATAAAGTCTATTTTGGCAAACAAAATATCTTTTGAGGATTTTCCGACGTCCACTGTTGTGGTTGAAAAAAATGGGGGATTTAGCGCAAGAAACCAGACATTTAAGATTTCAATGAATGACATGGTAAAGACGGCAACAAAAGGCATAGAAGGAGCTGGCGGAGGCGGTCATATCCCTGCTGCGGGAGGATATGTTCCAAAGGAGAATGTTGAAGAATTTTTTAAAAATGTTGTTGAATATATTGAAAGGAGAGTTTGATTGCCTAAGTATTATATTTGCCGTCTATGCTTTGCCAGAACAATATGCATATTCTCAAGGGAATGCATTGCATTATTAAATGCAGAATTGATTTCGTTGAAATAATTGTTATCGAGGACGATAAATTTCTTTTTCCCTCCATGCATATAATATAGTTTTGGCTTTATTCCAGAGAAGATGATTTCGCCATGGGCAAATTTGTCTCTTGTTTCAATGACATCCTGGATTAGTCTGCATAAGCGTTTTCTTGATTCCTCTTTTTCAAAGTTGATTATTTTTCTTTTTGTCAATTCCCGGAATATTTTTAGTTTGTTCATGAAAGTAAAGAATTCTTTTTCCAAAAAGAGTTCCTTAAATAATATTCTTTTTCTTCTATCCATACCAAAGAATACAGTTGTAATTACTCCGTCGAGTTTTTGCTCTATCATCAGAGCAATGCTTATCACTCTTCCACGAATAGTTATCAGGGCTTCATTCTGCTCTTTGATATTGTGTAGTTCTTTTTCTGTAATTATCCAGCGTTTTCCCATAGGGAGGTCTTCAGGGTTTGTTATTTTGAAAGGTATTGCCATATTATTAACTATTGCTATATGGACGGGGCGGGATTCGAACCCGCGGCCTCTGCCATGCCGAGGCAGCACTCTACCAACTGAGCTACCAGCCCGTGTGTAATATATATTAGGGATGTTTATAAAAAGTTATTTTGATAGATGGAATTATACTATGCTTCAAAGAAACCCAACAAGCTTTGACATTAAATTCCTCTCAGGAGAGCTGAACGAAAAACTAAAGAATGCAAGAGTGCAGAAGGTTTTTTCATTTATCCCCGGGAAGAGAAAAGAGAATATGGAAATTCATATCCTGCTTCATATTCCTTCAAAAGGCACGCACAGGTTGATAATAAGTCCGGGTAAAATATTTTTGACAAAAAAGCCAGTGGTGCATGACGAGAGTTCAGGCAATTTTGCCCTGTATTTGAGAAAGCATTTGAAGTCAAAGAGGATAATCGGCATAAAACAGCATAATTTCGACAGGGTCGTGATTGTGGAATTCGAGGAAAATTATCTGGTCTGCGAACTTTTCGGCAAAGGCAATATTATTTTTTTGGACAAGGAAAAGAATATTTTAGCCATCAGGACGAGAAAAATATGGAGCGGTCGGGCATTGACCCGGGGAGAAAAATATATATTCCCTCCTGAGTCAGACAGCATTTTTTCAGTCAAAAAAGAAGAATTTGCCAAAATGCTCAAACAATCGCCAAAAATGATTGTGGCTTTTCTTTCAGCAGAGCTGTCTGCCGGGAGCCAATATGCAAATGCGATATGCAATATGGCAAATATTGGCAAGGCAGAGATATGCAGCAGGCTGGATGAAAAGCAGGCAGATTCTCTTTTCAGGCAAATCAAGGCATTGACCAACGCAGAAAAAAAGCCTTTTGTTGTTGAGGGAGAAAACAGGGAAATTCTGGATTTCTATCCTGTCAAAATACCGCAGGCAGGAAAAAAGCAGTTCAAAGAAAGCTTTATTGATGCTGTTGAGGCATATTGCATACAGGATTGCAAAATGCAGGAAGGCGGGAAAGCGGCTGAAGAAGAAGAAAAAGAGGTAAAAAAAAGAGATACTATTCTGGCAAGCCAGATGAAAAACAAGGAAAAAATAGAGAAGAAAATCAGCAAAGCAACCAATGCAATAAATGCAATAAAGCAAAATTACCAGGTTCTTGAGGCGATTTTGTCTGATACAAACAATGCTCTTTTGAAATTCAAAATCAGCGAGGTAAGGCAGAAAATACTGACTGCAAAAAAAACAGGCAAGGCAGGAAACATAAATATAATAGAGAATATTGACGAGAAGACAAAAGAAATCAGCTTTGTTATTGATGGAGTAAAATTCAAATTTTCTTTAAATAAGACAATAGAGCAAAATCTTGCCCTATATTATGATGAACTAAAAAAAACAAAGGCAAAGATTGAGCGCCTTGCAGCAGTTCAAAAACAGCAGGCAAAAACTGTTGAAAAAAAGCATAAAAAAATCAAGGCAAAGCCCGTTCAGGTTCAAAAGCAGTGGTATCACAGGTTTCGCTGGTTTTTCACTTCCAACAATATTCTTGCAGTCGGGGGGAAAACCGCCCAGCAGAATGAGGAAGTAATCAAGAAATATGCCAAGGACAAAGATTTGGTCTTTCACTGTGATATTGCAGGTTCTCCTTTTGTTGTGATGAAGACAAGCCAGGCGAAGAACGAGCCGACAAAAGAGGATTTGTATGAGACTGCTGTATTTAGTGCCGTTCATTCAAAGGCATGGAGAGTCGGAATCGGGGCGATTGAATCTTATTGGGTGAAAAGGGAACAGGTTACAAAAAAAGCCCCGAGCGGCGAGTATATAGGGACTGGCTCTTTTATGATTTACGGGAAGAAAAATATCATCAAGACGGTGCTTGAATATGCAATTGGGTTTGCTGATAGGAGAGTGATTTTTGGTCCTGTTGATGCAGTACAAAAACAGACAGGCAAATTCATAGTGATTATTCCTGGAGATGTTCCGAAAACTAAGTTGGCAAAGCAGGCAAAAGAAGTTCTGGCGGAGAAATTAAATAAGGAAGAGAAAGAGATTTTAAGGTTGGTGAACGTAAACGATATTGAAAATGCTCTGCCTGGGCTGAGCGGGAATTTGAAATAAAGCTTATTAAAAAGAACACAATAAAATCCTTAGAAAAATATCTTTTTAGGCTTGTTTTATAGTATTTATGATTTTTTACAGATTAAAAAAAATAGGTTTAAAAACGTTTTTCTTTTTTATAGTTAGTTCGCGGCATAGTCGGGAATGTAACAAGCATATTTATTTATATGCAATGAGTGTCATAGGTTTAATAATTAGGTAATTTGGAATATGCAAACACCAATCTATGTAATGGATGGTTTGGCTTTAGAGCTGAAGAATGGCGTGGCAAGCTGCGAAATGCCGCGGATAGAGGCATGCACTCTTAAACCCGCGGATGCCAGAATGCGTTAAGCAAATACTTCCAATTTAGGAAGAGGGAACGCAGGGAATTGAATCATCTTAGTACCTGCAGGAAGAGAAATCAATAGAGATGCCGTTAGTAAAGTCGATCGAAAACGGTAAAGATTAAAGTGAATCCACTGTAGCAATACAGTCGGAGATGTGCTTTGTGCATACTTCCTGAATTTGAATCTTAAATGCCCTGGGAAGGGATGCCGTAGAGGGTGACAGCCCCGTAAGAGTAAAAAGACAGGAAAAGCGCAAGAAGAGTATCTTATGTTGAAAATCATGAGAGAATATGGGAGCCAAAAGCTTCTAAATCTAAATACTACTAAAGTCCGATAGCGAACAAGTACGGTGACGGAAAACAGAAAAGCACCTGCAAAAGGGAGTGAAAAGAACCTGAAATTACATAGTTATAGTTTTCGTTTTGAAAAACGAGACAGGGAGTGTTTTTAAGTGGTGAGGTTAAATGCTTTTTTAGCATGGAGCCGAAGCGAAAGCAAGTCTTTGCAATGCTTGTCATGAGAGAGAGCGTGTTAATAGCGCGTTTAATCACTTGGAAACTACCTGAAACCGGACGATCTATTCCTGGGCAGGATGAAATGTGGCGAAAGCCGCATGGAGGTCCGCAATCGTCAGTATACAGTCTCCGAGTGACTTGGGAATAGGAGTGAAATGTTAGTCGAGTCCGGTAATAGCAGGTTCCTTCTGAAATGGCCCGTAGGCCAGCCTCGTCCGAGATGGATATGAGTGTAGAGATACTGATCAGGTGTTTGGGGGAGAAATCCTTCGGCACTTTTTCAAACTCCGAAGCTTATATCGTCGTTGAAGGCGGGAGTGAGCGGTTTTGGTTAATCTGATATCCGCAAATGGGAAACAGCCCAAACAGGAGTTAAGGCCCCAAAATAATCTCTAAGTGTAAATTAAGATTGTCTTTTTCCTAAGACAATAGGGAGGTAGGCTCAGAAGCAGCCATCCTTTAAAGAAAGCGTAACAGCTCACCTATCTAGGGAAAGGGCGTCGTAAATGGACGGGACTAAGAGATTTGCCGATACTCTTGATTATTTTAAACAAAATAATATAGTAAGAAGGTGTTGTGTGTGGTAAGAAGCAATGGCGTAAGTTGTTGTGGACCGCATTCAAACAAGAATCCTGTCGTTAGTAGCAGAAAGTGAGGTGAGAATCCTCATCACCGAAAGGGCCAGGGTTTCTCGGCAATGTTCGTCAACCGAGAGTTAGTCGATCCTAATTTTGCATCCAACTGGATGTATGAGAAAGGGAAAGGCGTAAATATTCGTCTACTGAACAAAAAGTTGCGGCGACGCTTTATTTATTCCTGATGAGTTCGGGATATGCCAATACAAATGCATAATTTGTACTAAATCTATAATTCTGGGGAGTGTGGTAATCACGAGAACCAGAAGAAAGGATGAATGGGTCTGCTTATGCAGACTTTGGCTGAGTTCCGGACTTCTTAAAAAGGGAATGAAAATTGCTTTTTGTACAATCGTACCAAGAACCATTACTGGTGCCCCTGGGTGAAAAACCCAAGGTGTTTCAGGTTAATCCATCTTAAGGAATTCAGCAAATTAGCCCCGTATCTTTGGTAGAAGGGGTGCCTATAACCTGTATTTCGGTACAGTGTCGTAGGCTTCAATAACAAGGGGACCCCGACTGTTTATCAAAAACGTAGCTGACTGCAAGCCTGAAAAGGTTAGTATAGTCAGTGATTCTTGCCCAGTGCTAGTATCTAAAACTCCGGTTCAACGGAGCAAAGGACTGGTAAACGGCGGTCGTAACTCTGACGATCAACTTAGGTTGTCAATAAATCTGGCCATATGCTGGAACTCCTCTATATATTTTGAATCCTGAGCAAGGGACAATTTCAAAATATGAGGACAATCAGCAGGAAACTATTGGGAGGCAATAAATAGAGTTAAAAACATAATACTGCTTTATTTATAATGAATATATATACTTTGCCAAAAAAAGGAAAAGAGATAAAATATTATCTTGCGGGATTTGCTGATGGAGAATGTTGTTTCAATGTATCTATAAAGAAACAAAAAACAGCGAAATTTGGATGGGTGTTAGATCCTCTGTTTCAGGTAACTCAAAGAAAAGAACACAAAGAGTTGCTTGAACTATTTAGAAAAATATTGAACTGCGGAAGAGTGATTGAAAAACCCGGACAAAAAGAACTTTGTTTGTTTCTTGTAGACAACAGGAGGCAACTGAATGAAAAAATCATTCCTTTTTTCAATAAATACAAACTATTTACAAAATGGGATGATTTTAAAAAATTTGAGCAAATCGTGCATGCGTTAGAGAAAAAAGAACATCAGGATAAGGAAAAATTCAAAAAACTTATAAAAGAAGCATTTCTGATGAATCAAAATGGAAAACAAAGACGCTATAAATTAGATGATATCTTAGAAAGTATAAATATCTAACCCAATGGGCTCCTCAGAGACTATACGCCAGACATCCATACGATGAAGATATAGTCCACCCCATATAGTAATATGTGGAAAAAGGTGCTTAAGGTAGCGTAATCCCTTGCCGGTTAATTGCCGGCCTGCATGAATAGAATAACGAGTGTCCCACTGTCTCAAGATGGAACCTGGCGAACGCAACATTTTGGTGCATAGTCCAAAGACTTCCAACGGGAAGCGAAGACCCCATGGAGCTTTACTGCAGTCTGTTGTTGAATTACGTTACTCAATGCATAGAGTAAGTAGGAGACTTCGAGACTTCTTTTTCGGGAGAAGTTTAGTCAAAAGTGTAACACTACTCATTGAGAAATGTGATTCTTATTCTTTATTTAAAGAAGACCCCAATTGATGGGCAGTTTGGCTGGGGCGGCACACCTCTAACAACTTATCAGAGGTGCCCAATAGTATCCTTAAGCGGGACGGAAATCCGCTTTTAAGCGCAAAGGTAAATGGATGCTTGACAGGATTCTGACCAACGAGGAATCTTGACACGAAAGTGAGGCTTAGCGAACCCATGACGTCTACTTTTGAGACGCATGGATGACAAAAAAGTTACCCTGGGGATAATTGTGTTGTCTCGAGCGAGAGTTCACATCGACCTCGAGGCTTGCTACTCCGCTGTCGGCTTTTCTCATCCTGGTTGTGCACAAGCAGCCAAGGGTGGGGGTGTTCACCCATTAAAGAGGATCATTAGCTG
>QMVB01000017.1 GCA_003660905.1 Candidatus Nanohalarchaeota archaeon
ATTTGGGCACAGGCATAAGATATTTCTACATTGACCTGGAAAAAGATTCAGCCAAATACATACGCATCTACAAAGAGATTTTTGCTTCAGAAGATTTTTATGACAGGAAACTCAAAAAAGGATACACAACCGGTCATTTTGACAGGGGGGTTTTTTAGAGAAGATTATTTTTCCCTTATCAGCAATGTTGTCCTGTAAATTTCCCTGCCGTCCTTTACCTTGTAGAGGGAATATGACGCCTTTGTCTCAATTTTGTATTTTGAAGAAATCTCTTTTTTGATTTTGTCAAGGATTTTTTTTGTCCCGAGGTGCATATCGACTGCATTGCTCTTTTGCCCCACAATTTTTGCAAATGAATTCTGCCCTTTGTAAGAGGCAACAATATTGTCAACTATGTTTACAAAATCATTAAGCACATTTTTGTCAGCTCTCAGTTGCAGGACTGCTTCGTAATATCCTTTTTTCTCAGACGAGCACACAGGGCACATCCTGTTTTTTATCCTGAAATGGTAGGTGTATTCTGCAATCTTGATTTTGTTTTTTTCTGCCTTTACATATACAACAATACTGTCCTGCATTTCTTTTTTGTCAAAAGAAAAACCATATTCATCATAGTTTTTGTAAATTGCTTTCAGCTCTTTTTCTATTATGGACTTGATGAAATCATCAAGGGTTATGTTTTTTTTCCATTGCTGATTGTATCCCAATCTGGTGCATTTGCATATAGAAATATTCATCTTTTTTTTGAATATGTTCTTTTTGAATTTTTGGGCATAGCAGTCTCTGCAGAGGGATTCATGCAATTCAAGTGTTTCTTTTCCGCAGTTTGGGCAAAATTTTTTCATATGATTTAACTGTGTTTTGTGTTTTTAACTTTAATTGAAATAAAACATAAATTCATATGCTTATTCATCCAAATGTCCCATTGAGATAATCCCGAGTCAAATCATTTTTTGGATTGCTAAACATTTCTGCTGTTTGAGAAGATTCAATCATTTTGCCATTCAGGAGATAGGAAGTATAATCTGAAATTCTTTTTGCCTGATGCATATTATGAGTAACAATAATAATAGTTTTTTCATCCTTTAATTTTTTTAACAACTCTTCAATTTTTGCTGTGGCGATGGGATCAAGAGCAGAGCAGGGCTCATCGAGCAAAATGACATCGGGATTATTTGCCAAAGCCCTTGAAATGCATAATCTTTGCTGCTGCCCTCCGGACAGGCTGAATGCAGAAAGACCCAACCTGTCCTTGACTTCCTCCCATAAATCTGCTTTCCTGAGACTTTTTTTTACTATATACATCAACTTATCCTTGTCTGTTATATTCTGTATTCTTGGACCATAGGCAACATTATTAAATATTGACATCGGGAAAGGATTTGGCTTTTGAAATACCATCCCGATTTTTTTTCTCAATTCAATGACATCTGCATTCTTTTCATAGATGTCTTCTTTGTCATACAATACAGCTCCCTTAATTTTTGAGTCAGGAACAAGATCATTCATCCTGTTTATACACCTAAGCAAAGTAGATTTACCGCACCCGGATGGACCAATTAAAGCAGTTATTTTATATTCCGATACTTTTAAATCAACATCAAACAAAATCTGCTTGTCTCCGTACCAAAAATTCACTTTCCTGAATTCTATTTTTGCATCTTCTTTTTTCATTTTACCACTTCTTTTTCTTTCTTAATTTATATCTCCATAAAAAAACACCGAAATTAAGCGCAAATATAAGGACAACCAATACAAGCGCAGTGCTTAGGGCATATTGCCTTGCATAAGGACTTGAATGCTGGGTTGCCAGTATAAATAAATGATATGGCAAAGCCATAAACTTGTCAAAAGGAGAAGACGGCAGACCGCTGATAAAAAAAGTAGCTCCTACCATAATAATTGGCGCAGTCTCGCCCATAGCTCTGGATATGCCAAGAATTGACCCCGTAAGCATTCCGCTAAAAGAATGAGGCAAAACATTTCTTTTTATTGTTTGCCATTTTGTAGCTCCAAGGGCATAGCTTCCCTCTCTAAATGAAAATGGAACAGCTTTTAGCGCCTCTTCGCTCGCAGTTATTATCCACGGCAATGTCATGCATCCAAGTGTCAGGGAAGCAGAAATCAATGAACCTCCTAGTTTTAAGAAGATTGCAAAAAATGCCAGACCAAATATCCCGTATATTACAGAAGGCACACCGGCAAGATTCCTTATTGCTAATTTAATTATTCTGTTAAACTGGTTGTCTTTGGCATACTCATTTAAATGAATTGCTGTGCAGACGCCAACAGGTATTGAAATAATGGAGACTCCTGCTGCAAGAAAAAGAGTTCCTACAATTGCCTGCAAAATTCCTCCTTGTGTAATGTCTCTGTGGGACCACATATTTGTAAGAAAATTTATATTTATGGCACCAACTCCTTCTTCAAAAATATAGAGCAAGACAAAGAGTAAAATAAGGACTGACAAAAATGCCGCAGATTTAAAAAACAGAAAATATATTGCCTGTTTTTTATTTTCTGTTACCATTTATATTTCCTCATCTCTTTTTCTATGACAATGTCTGAAATAAAATTTACAATAAAAGTCATAATAAATAATACAAATCCAATGGCAAAAAGAGTCTCATAATGCAGGCTTCCTTTCACAACTTCTTTTATCTCTATTGCTATATTGGCAGTCATAGGTCTTACTGGATCAAAGAATGATAGCGGCATTGCCAGCGCATTTCCTGCTACCATCAAAACCACCATTGTTTCGCCGACTGCCCTGCCGAGCCCAAGCATAACTGCCGCCGCAATTCCCGACAATGCCGCAGGAAATAATGTCATTCTTATCATCTGCCATTTGGTTGCGCCCAACGCAAGGCTGGCTTCCCTGAATTCATTTGGCAGTGAAGTCAAAACATCTTCTGAAATGCTGATTATAGTCGGCAAAACCATTATGCCAACAATGGCAGAAGAAGTAAATGCATTAAGCCCATGGTTTAATCCAAAAAAATTTGCAATCAACGGCGAAAGAAACACAATTCCTATTAATCCAAGCACAACAGAAGGGATTCCTGCAATCATTTCTATGACGGGCTTCAATATTTCTTTTGTCTTTGAATCAGCTATTTCAGCTATGTAAATTGCGCTGGCAAGCCCTACAGGTATTGCCATAATCAATGCGCCAATTGTTATCATCAAAGTGCCTATTATCAAACTCAATATGCCCCATTTTGGTTCTTCATAGGCATTTGGATTCCACTCACTTCCTAAAAAAAATTCAGCAGGGGTTATTTGCCCAAATGCCTGAATCCCTGTAATAAAAAGAAAAAGAAAAATTCCAACAAGTATCACAAGAGCAGTGACGCTTGTTGCAGAAAAAAACAATTTAATTATTCTTTCTTTTATGTCTCTGTGATTGCGCATATCATTTTTATATTTTTTTCAACAATGCATTGTTGTGTTCCCTGTCCTCTGCGGTTATTGGAATAAATCCGGATTTTTTTACAATTTTCTGTCCTTCTTCGCTTAATTCAAAAACCAAAAATTTGTAAACAGCAGAATCTTTTAGGGGCTTTTTTGACAAATACTGGAATAAAGGACGGGATATTGGATAATCTGCGCGTTTTGTTTTATCCAATGGAGAAATATAATCAGAATTCATGTCTTTTGAAAGTTTGATAATTTTTATGCCGTTTATTTGGTTGCCGTTGTCGTCCACAATATATCCAACTCCGACATAGCCTATTGCTGTTTTATCCTGCCGAACTGCATCTACAATTGCCTGGTTTCCTTCCATATTCATCATTTTAGAAGAATAATCGCCTTCCACAATTTTTTTCATAAAATAAGAATATGTGCCGGATGTGCTCTGCCGTCCGTAAAGAGTAATCTCTTTATCTTCTCCTCCTGCATTATTCCAGTTGGTGATTTGACCTTTGTAAATTTCACTTACTTGTTCTATTGTCAATTCAGCTACAGGATTGTCTTTGTTGACAATAACAGATAGCATATCCTGCGCAATTATAAATTCCCATGGATCTATTCCTTTATCCTTTGCCTGTGTTAATTCCTTCTTTTTTATCGCTCTTGATGCATCTGCAATATCAATTTCGCCGTTGATTAATGCCGCAATGCCTGTTCCTGACCCGCCGCCTGTGACAGATATTTTTGCATTTTTATTTTTTACAGTATATGCTTCTGCCATATTGGAAACCATCTGGAGCAATGTATCTGATCCCTTTATTTCTATATCTTCACTGTATCCTGCACTGATAGCATTACCTGTGCTTCCACTTTCGCCGGTGCATCCTGCTGTCAAGACAGCCAAAAGCAATATGCTAATTAAAATAATATATCTCATATATTCACCTTTAATCTTCTAATTATATAGCAGAAATAAATATATAGTTATGCTATATAAATTATATAGTTATGGAACTTTTTATATAGTTGACTATCATATAATATCATGCACAGAAGAAAAATACAATTGATTGCAGGCAGTACATATTCAGTATCTTTGCCAAAAGAATGGGTCAAGAAAAATAATCTCAAAGAAAAAAAAGAAATCATGATAAGTGAAAAAAATGACAGAACATTGATTATATCTCCTCATTCAACAGAAGGGAAAAAACTAAATGAGATTTCTTTAGACATTGATAAATATGCAAATAATATTGATCAGGTGTTGTTTGCAGTATATTACCTTGGAATTGAAACAATAAACATATTTTCTAAAAAAGAGTTGACAAAAGAGGCCAAAGCAAGGCTCAAAAAAACCATAACGCATATGAGCGGAACAGAGATAAGTTACGAAGACAGGCAAAAAATCACAATAAACGTTCTGCTTGACAAATCAAAAGTGAATATAATTCATGTGTTTTATCGCATAAGCCTGCTTATTGAATCCTCTATTGTGTGTCTTCTTGAACAGACAGATATTAATGAAATAAACATCAACGAAAATGAAATTGACAGGCTGTATCATTTGATGGCAAAAATGATTTCATTATCATTGATAGATTCAAATATCCTGTGCTCTTCCAAAATAAATAATGTGTCGTTGATTCCCATGTATTTTTTAGTGAGCAAAAGGCTTGAAAATATAGGGGATAATGTCTATCATCTCTCTAAATACATGTATAAAAATAAAGTTGCTGTCGAAGGCGAGAAGGAAACTTTATGTTTCATCAGAGAAAAAGTAAACAGGAGCATCCGGTATCTTCGGCGTATGCACAAATCCTCTGAACTCTTTGAAAAAACAAATGCTGATAATCTCATAAACATAAATAATGCAGTATCAAATATGCCTGATCGGATTGTCCAGAATTATTTAGAAGATATAGTCAGATACATTGTTGATATAGAAGATGAGATAGTAAATATTTCTTTTTACAATCAATTAATCGGGGACGATATATTGTGAATTTTTAGATGGGCGTATTTTGATTTAAAATTCTTGATTCTTCCTATCTATCATTATATCCAAATTTTTTGTTGTAGAGTTTATGATCAACAACATCCAACACAAACGCGATTATTTCTATTTCTGTCTCGCCCTTTGTTAAAGTATACATCATTCTCCAGTAATTCGGCAGTTCAACCCTGAATAAATTTTTTATGTCATATTTTTGAATATATTCCTTTGGAATCAGGTTTTTCGCAATGAAGTTGCTGTAATGATAATTTGCTTTTATTAATTCGATTTTTTTGTTCAATGCTTTTAATATCGTATTTTCTATTTTGGAATTTAAAGCATTGGAATTCAGCTATTTGTATACTTCTTCTGCCTCTGGAGATAAAATTACTCTTATTGTTTTCATAGCTCCAGCCCTTCTTTAATTGCATTTTTCAAATTTATGTTTGTATTGTGCATCCATGAAATTCCTTTTATGCTTACGGCTATTTTATTGCTTTCTTCAAGATACTCAAGAATAATTTTGAGAGTGTTGTGGTTTATTTGCTTCGGTAGTTTTGTTTTTAGTTGCGCAATTGTTATGACACTTTCATTCATTGCCTGAAGCGTGTTCTCCACCATTATTACTGTATTTAGAGTAGGCGAATGTTGAAGTCTTGCCTGTTTTTGCATTTGTTTTAACACAATTATCACAAATAGTTATTGGTTGATAACTAATTGATACTAAATTATATAAACATTTGGTTTTTGGAAATGTTAGAAATTAACATACGCCGATTGTGTAAGCCACCAGCCGCCACGTCCAAATGTCAATTCCAAAGAAGGCGGATAAAATTCAAACAAAAATTTAAGAAAATTAGAATTGATAAGATACAGCAAAACCCCAATCATTACCGGAAAAATAAGTATCCTGTAATCAAATCTTTTCTCATTCCTAAACCGCAATATTGTAAATATTAATAAACATAATCTTCTATTATTAATCATGGAATCTCTAAAACCCTATGATACAGTCGAAGTCAAAATAAAAAAAGACAACAAGATTACAACAATAAGCGGAATCGTGATGCCAAAAGAAGAAGGCGATGCAAAAAACGAAATCTGCATAAGAATGGAAAACGGATACAAGATAGGATTGATTCTGGACAAGAACACAACTGTCAAAAAAACAGGGCATGTAAAGGAAACCCCTGCAACAGAAACTAAACTCGAAAACACATCGGGCAAAAACAACCAAAAAATCCTTTTCATCTCAACAGGCGGGACAATCGCAAGCAAAATTGACTACAAGACAGGAGCAGTCATCGCAAAATTCACCGCAAGAGAGCTTGAGGAAAAAGTCCCTCAACTAAAAGAAATTGCCCGACCTGAAGCAAAGACAATATTCAGTGAAATGAGCGAAAACCTGACTCCAAAGCACTGGGAAATCATTGCGAAAGAAATTGCCTCAAACCTAAACCGAAACGACATAGCCGGGATAATCTTAATGCATGGGACAGACACGCTCGGATACACTGCTTCTGCCCTGTCTTTTATTCTAAAAGACATTGGAAAACCCGTCTGCATTGTCGGAGCCCAGAGGTCTTCTGACCGGGGAAGTTCAGACACTTTTATGAATCTTATCTGCGCAAGCCATGTTGCTGTCGGCAATTTTGCAGGCGTGTTCTGTGTAATGCACGCAAACACAGATGACGATTACTGCGCTGTAATAAAAGGAACAAGAGCAAGAAAGATGCACAGTTCAAGAAGGGATGCATTTAAATCAATCAATGAAAAGCCTGTTGCTTTTGTATGGGAAAATGGAAAAATAAAGAGCATAAGTAAATCAAAAAAAAGAGACAACAATCTAAAAACAACGATTGCCGGCAATTTCAGCTCTGATGTCATGCTCATAAAAACATATCCAGGATTAAATCCGAATGTAATTGATTTTGCAATTAAAAACTCTATTCAAGGCATTGTAATTGAAGGAACAGGGCTCGGGCATACCTGCACAGTGAGGAAAAACAATTTTCTCCCGTATTTTAAAAAATGCGCCAAACTAAAAATCCCTGTAATCATGACAACCCAGACTGTCTACGGCAGGACAAACCCCAATGTATATTCTGCCGCAAGATATATTGCAGAGACAGGAGTAATTTATGTAGAAGACTGCATAAGCGAAACAGCGTATGTAAAATTAAGATGGGTCCTGTCCCAAACTAAAGACATAAAAGAAATTGAAAAACTAATGAAAGAAAATGTTGCAGGAGAGATTGAAGAAAGAAGCGAAATCATTGATTATGAAATGAAATGAACCCAGACAGATTCAATATGCATTTTGCAAAAGAACCTGAGAGAAATTACATAAAAGCTTTTAAAGTACAATTTAGTAATATTGTATGGAACTTATTGCGAGAAAAAACGGAAATTTCCTCCTTTGGCCGGCAGGATACCCAAACTTTCCGAGCAATTTTACAAGAGACAGCATTATATCTGCGATTTTAATGAAAAATCCAGAAATGCTAAAAGAGCAGCTTTCTTTTTGCGCACAGATGCAGGGCGTCAAAAAAAAAATCCTTATGACGGGGAAGAGCCGGGAAAAATATTTCATGAATGTCCCGGGGTCAAACTAAATGGGCTTTCCACACTCTATGCCGCATGCGACACAACAGCCCTTTTTTTAATCGGGCATGAAATTTACAGGAAACTGACAGGAGACAATGAATTTGCGGATACCAATGAAACGCAAATAAAAGCAGCAAAAAACTACATCCTGTCTCATTTAAACAAAAACAATGTGTTTACAGAAAATCCTGCTTTTTGCGGCAGTAAAAAATTCGCACTGAAAAGAACATACTGGAAAGATTCGGAATTAGAGCATAGACCTAACGGAGAGCCGGATTATCCTATAGTTTATTCACTGGCGCATGCTCAAAATACAGCAGGGCTCAGATGCGCAGCAAAGCTTCTCGGCTCGCAGAAGTTAAATGAAAAAGCAGAAAAAATGAAGAATGCATTGAACATGTTATATGACAAATCAACAGGATGCTTTTATATGGCAGTTGATGAGTCCGGTCCAGTGCATGGAATAAGTTCGGATAGCCTGCACATGCTTGCGTATTTATCCAGGGGAGATATTTCAAAGAACAGACTGGAGGCAATATCAAAATCATCGGAACTTCTCGAAACCCCCGCGGGATACAGGACTCTTGATTCAAAAACAGCAGAGTCTGCAAAAGACAGCTACCATACAAAAACAGTATGGCCATTTGAGCAGGCAATTATTAACATCGGAGCCAAAAAGTTCGGACTAAAGCACGCAGAAGAAGTGAGTTCAAGAATCACAAAATACCTTGCAGATTCAGATGCAGAAATATTTGTTCTAAACAGAGAAAAAATAACCCCCGGAGGATGCTCAACACAGCTGTGGACTCTTGCCGCAAAAAAATACTTTGACAATCCCGGGAAAGCAGATGATTACATGTAGTTCTCTATAAGATTCTTGCAATTAGCAACTCGCGGCCATCTACAAGATTCTTGTTTACCTCATTAGATAAATACCCTCAATACGATATCAGACTGTCCGATAATTCAAATAGATTTATATAATTGTGCACCCTATATATAGCATAGGTGAATTATATGAGTTATATTGAAATCAAAACAATAAACGGCAAAAAATACAAGTATGAAAGAACGAGCTACAGGATAGGAAAAAAAGTAAAACACAGGAGTAAATATATATGTCCTGTTAATGCCTTTTTTTTATCGAGATTTTGAATTGTTGGACAGCCTGATATCGCAAGTGGTGCATTATCCAACAGGTCAGGAATTTCCACGAGATTTTGTTATTGTTTTAATCTTGTATCAATCGCAAGAATCTTGTGGATTTTAACAGTTCAGCATCTTCTGTGGAAAACTATAGCATGCCAAGATGCATTGCCAAAAGCATTCCTGCTCCCAGCAGAATCATTATTATCCCGGCAATCAAATGAAGGAGCTTTAGCTTCTTCTTCCTCATATTTTCAAGAGCATCAGTTGTCGTCAGCCCTTTGTATATGACCAGAGTGATTATAATCATGGGAGATAGAAATATCATATTGTAGAGCAGTAAATACAGTATCCCGGAAAAATAGCTTTCCTTTACAGCAAGAAGCCCAAGTATGACGACATAAGGTCCTGAAGTGCAGGGAAGTAAAAATATGCTTACAAGAAATCCTATGAGAAAAGCCCCTGTCGGCGTTGTAATGCTATTTATTGCTTTTTTTATCTTCGGTCTCCAGGTTAGAGGAACTTCCATCAATAGTCCCTTGCCGTACCAGAAATAATCCTTTATATTGAATAGACCTACAATTATGGCTAAAATAGAAACAACAAAGTAAAATTTGCGCGACAGACCTGCTGTCTCCAATGCAGTGAAAAGACCGATTCCCATCAAAAAGTATGAGATAAAAATAGATGCAGAAAATGCAAAACCACTCAGCAATGCCTTTTTCCGATCATAGTCCTTTGCCAGAATCGTTGCTATAAGAATTATTAAAACAGCAAATGCGCATGGATTTATTGCATCCACGACTGCTGCCCCGATTACTGCCGGAATTGTTAGTTCTGCTGCCATACTCATTTTTTGATAATTAAATAATATATACTTATCGTTGAAACTGCGATTATAAAAATCCATCCAATCGCTGAATAATTTTCATCCGGATTCAACGGACTTGACTCTGTTGAATGATGCTCGCAATCATTGCTGCCTGCAGCATCGTTGCACTCGCCTGTTTCAATGCAGGATTTTATTTTGCTCTCTATCTGCGCCGCCAAGGCATAGCTGAAGCCGACATAGGCCTTCCCGCCGATAAAAACAGTTGGAACTCCTTCCAAGGTGGTGTTGCATCTTCTGCAAAATTCCTCCATCAATAATGCATTTTCCTTGTTGAAATAAATTTCTTTTAGAGTAAGATTCATCTGGGGATACTTGTCCTTTATGCTGTCAAAAAAATCAAGCATTTTAGAGCAATGAGGGCAACCCTGTCCATAGAACATATAAACATTCAAAGTGGTATTGTATGTCTGGGCGGAAACAGGGGTTGCAAAAATCAGAGAAGCAATCAAAAACATGCAGACCAGACTGAATTTAATTTTATGCATATAAATACTATTGAATTAAATTTATAAAAATATAGCAAACGCAGCAATGCAAACGATTGCCTGCATCAGTATTATTTTTGCAACAATCGCCTGCTCTGTTGTCTTTCCATCCATAAAAATATGAGTAAGAGAATAGATTTTCTTATATGGTCGAACCAAATAGCCCCTGGCATTTACTTTTCCAAATGACTCTGCCTTTAATTTTGACCGCAGTTTGAGAGCCAGCTCAATGAACCACAAAAGGAAAATAAAGAGGGCAAATTTTTCTATATTTCCTATAATCGCAATAAGTGCTATCATCGTCCCAATCATATAAGTCAATGAATCGCCCGGAAAAATCCTGGCAGGCGACCAGTTGAATATCAAAAAGGCAATCAAAGATGCAGAGAAAATAAATCCAAATGAAGCTGCAACAAGGCCTGAATTTATATATGCAAAAAGGCTTATTGAAATGATGCTGACAAGACCAACCCCTGCTTCAACTCCGTTTATGCCGGCAAGCATATTCACTGCATTTGAAGCGCCCAGAATCCCAAGGGGGACAATTACCAAAGGATAAAAAATGCCCAAGTTGACCTCTCCAAAAAGAGGAAAATTCATTGTTGAAGTCCCTATATTGGCGCTCATTACAGGAATTGCCGCAATAATAGGGAACAGGAATTTATGCCTCTGGCGAAAGCCCTGTTTCTTTGCAAATCCTTTCTTTACTTCCTTTGTCCTTAGAATTGCAGTCAAATCATCAAGCATATAGATGAATACAATCAAAAGCAGGGTAAGCAGGGAAGGAAAAAGGACCTTATATCCTGTATTGCCGTACGTAAATATTTCAGAGCCAATAAAAATCAATACTGCAATCATAAAGCCAAATGCAACAGGAACCCCTCCCATTTCAGCAACAACAGGCTTTTCTTTTTTGTTCATATCCTGCCCCACAAGCCCTATATTCCTGAAAAACACAATGAATTTTTTTATAATCATGTATGTTGCCAAAAAGGCGATTATGCATGAGACAAATAAAATCGGAAACATAATAAATAATATATGTTACGTTTATAATTTTTTGTAAATTTCATAAATCTCTTCTGCCGTGAATTGGTAAACTTTCCTTGATAAATCAAACTCTTCCTGTATTTTTTCCAGCCTTTCTTTTGAGCAAATACCAGTTAAATGAATGTTTTTCCTCATGTTCTGCTTTTTGTGGCAGAATATCTTATGCAGGAATTCGACAAACTCCTTTTCATCCTGCTTCTTTACAAAAAGCTTTTCTTTTGGCAGAAGCTCCACAAATGCGCTGTCCACTTTCGGTTTTGGTCTGAAAACATTTTTTGAAACTATAAAGCGGATTTTGACGGCAAAGTAGATACTGCATACTGCACTGAGGGCAGAATAAGAACGCTCTCCTTTTTTTGCAAACAAGCGCTCTGCAAATTCCTTTTGCATCATTAAGCAAAGCGGCTTTTTAAATTTCAGCAAATGAAAAATCAGAGGAGAAGAGATTGAATAAGGTATATTCGAAATGCACTTGTCAAAAAACGGGATTTCTGCCTTTAGGCAGTCTCCTTCAATTAATTCAAGCTTCTTTGACTTGATTTCATCACTGAACCTGCTTTTTAGATGCAAAACAAGTTCTTTGTCAATTTCTATGCAGATTGCTTTTTTTGCTTTTTTCAGCAATGCCTCTGTCAGCATTCCCTTTCCTCCACCGATTTCAAGAATGACATCTGTTTTTGAAACATTTGCCGCTTTCAATTCTTTATTTACTATGTTTTTGTCCAATAGAAAATTTTGTCCTAATTTTTTGTTCATATTTTCCTAAAAGAGCGCAGTAAAGTTATAAACATTGCATGTTCCATAAAACTCTTTTTCTTCACAGAGGCATACTTTTTTAAATATTCTTCAATTACCTGACTATGAAGAATTTAATCTTTGCAAATTCAGCAAAGCATCTTTTAAATGGAGTTAAACAAGCCGGTATTTTAAGCCCTTCTGAATTTAATTTTATTGATATTTTGCCCAACAAGGATGATAAATTTATTTTTCCCGACGGGGAGAGCTATATTCGCCTGAACAATATGGTCTTAATCAAAGGCAATCCTGCAACCGTTGTGTTCAGCGGGCAGACAAAAAACAACAGAACAAATGATGCCCTTGCAGAGCTTGAAATAATGCTTTATATCCTAAAAGGCAGGGCAGACAGCATTGAACTGGTTTTTACATACATGCCCTATGCAATGCAGGATAATGAATTCGGGGATGGCGAGGCAAATGTATCGAAGCAGATGATTGAAAAATACCTCAATTATTTTGGCGTAAAAAAAATAATTGTTTTTGATGCGCATTGCTCAAACAAGGACTGGTTCAAAAAAATTGAGAGAGATGGAAAATTAAAAAATATAATCAATCCAATTACATCTTTGTTCAAAGAAAAGCTCAAAGAAGATTTCGGCGATGAAGCAGAAGATATTATTTTTATTGCTCCTGATTACGGAGCGCAGGACCGTCTTCATATGGAAGGCTTTGGAAAGAAAAGGATTGACTCATACAATGTTGAATTAAAGGAGAATTCCCTTGACCTGAAAAATTTTGCAGGAAAAAACATCTGCGTGTGCGATGACCTGATAGAAAGCGGCGGAACTTTAAGCAGGGTTGCAGAGAAACTAAAAGAAGCAGGCGCGAAAAAAGCAATTGCATTTGCAACCCACGGGGTGCTTGCATCAGGTTTGGAGCGGATAAAAGAAGCATACGACAAGGTTTACATCACCAACTCAATCAACAGGGAATGCGCAAACATGGATATTTGCAGGATTCTTGCAGAGGAGATAAGATGAAAAATAATAAATTTAGATGCATTGCAGAAGAACTGCAAAAGCACTATCATATACAATATTCAGCGTATCTTTTGGTTTGATTATATTAGGAATGCTTACATTTATTTCTGTTTTAGTAAATGCCGATAATTTTTCAAAGGGGCACAAAGGGTAAGATTCCATGTTTTTCATCTACTTCATATGCTTTTCAGCGCAGCAGCGACAACTGCAATGTTTTACATGCATGAAAAGAAGATAATAAAGCTTCATGATTAGCTTTTTTGGCGCAACAGTCCTGTGCGGAGTAAGCGATGTCATCATCCTTCATTGCAGGAACACTCCTGGGAGTAAAGATGCATATGCACATCTGCATCCTGCAACATCCTCAAATTGTTTTGCCATTGGCAGTCGGCATTTTTGCCGGTCTGATTGTTCCTAAAAATACAAAAAGTACGATATTATCTCATTCTGCGCATGTGCTGGTGAGTTCTGCGGCATCTATATTTTATCTGGTTTCTTTGGCATGATAGAATGGATATCTTGTATCGGAGCAGTGTTTGTTTTTATTGTACTGGCAGTGATTGTTCCGTGCTGTGCGAGTGATATTGTGTTTTTATTGTTGTTTTAAGAATGGATTTTATTTTGAAGAATAATAAGAAATGAACCAATTAATGCACGCATTTTTAACTATTAGAACAATATATTTATATGCTTTTTTGTAAAAATAAGTATGTATTAATAATGTGCATTGTATTATTGAGTGGATGCGCAATGCAAAAAACAATAAGCAACAGTGCAAACACAAGTGATATTATGGAAGCAGAAAACGAAGTTGAGTCAAAAGGAAGCATATTAATGGTTATTGCGCCGTCTGATTTTAGAGATGAAGAATTGTTTGAGACAAAAAAAATATTTGAGCAGAATGGATATGAAACAGAGGTCGCCTCTTTGGCAACAGGAACTATAAAAGGAATGCTGGGCGGAAAAGTTGAAGTTAAAAAGAGCATAACAGAAGCGGATTTAGGTCAGTATGTCGCAGTTGTTTTTGTAGGCGGAATCGGCGTAGATAAATACAAATTGTACGAGGATGAAAACTATATTAATCTTGCCAAGGTTGCTCATGCATTTAACAAGACGATAGGCGCCATCTGCCTCGGTCCGAAAATTCTTGCAGGAGCTGATCTGCTTACAAGCAAAAGAGCAACAGTTTACCAGACAGGAAGAGATTATTTAAGTTCAAAAGGGGCAATTTACGTAAAAAAAGATGTTGTCGTGGACAGGAATATCATCACAGGGAACGGACCAAGCGCAATAGAGGAATTTGCAGCAGCTGTTTTGACCAACATACAGTAACGCTCTTAATCAAGGTTGTCTCACAATTAGATATTTTTTAAAATAGAGGGATTATTTTGCAATATATATGCCTATTTGCCCTTCTTTTTATTGGAATTATGAATTGTAGGATATCCTGAATCCACAGATTTCCACGAAATTGTCCACAGGAAAACATTCAATTCGTTGGATAAAATAAGCTATGGAATATCCAACTAATTAAGAATTTTCACGAGATTTTTTATTTTAATCTTGTGCTAATTCCTCCTTGTTAGATAAATGGAAGTGGTGCATTATCTAACGGGATAAAAGAATTTTGTGGATTTCAATAGTTCTGCGCTTTCTTTTGTTTTATTGTGGGAATTTATATAAATTTTAATAGCATTTAAATAAATGCCATCTGTGTTTTACCATTATCTCAATGTCTTTGTTGTGTCTTTTCTTGCTTCGACTATCCTCCCGTTTGGCTCTGAGCCTCTTGTTGCAGGATATACTCATAAAGAAATACTGGATGTATTTACATTGCTTATGGTTGCGACATTTGGCAATTTTTTCGGCTCTCTTGCAAACTATTATGTCGGTCGCCTTGGGCATAAAACTGTATTTTCAAAGATAGTCAAGATAGATGAGAAAAAACTAAAAAAAGCAAAAATATTATTTGATAAATACGGCAATCCTGTCTTGTTTTTTTCATGGGTTCCTGTCATCGGCGATGCCATGACATTTTTTGCAGGGCTGGTAAAGTCTGATTTAAAGGCATTTGCTTTTTTTGTATTTGCAGGGAAATTGTTCAGGTATGCTATTATAATAGGAATTTTTTCGTTGTAAATAAACGCCTTGGTATAACTTGCAGGGAAACCTATCCAAACATCCCTGCAGGAACTTTCTATAATTGCATACATTATGCAGTTATTTCATATACTTCTTCAATAAAAGCGCATCCCCTAAAGGATCAGGGGATTCACAAATAAGAGTTAAATCATAATCTTTTTCATCCAATACCTCTGCCAGCAGTTTGTAATCCGGCTCATTGGAGTTAATCAGCAGATGCTTTTTTTCGTTCCCGTCTTTATATAAAATTCCACTGTAATGGCAGTGCAAATGAGGAAAACCGTATTTTTTGCACTCCTGCAAAATTTGGGCAAAATCTTTTTTTGTTTTTATGCCTCCATTTCTTCGGGCATGGATATGGGCAAAATCAACAACAGGCGCCGTTCCTTTTATTGAAGAGCATAATTTAAGAACCTCTTCCAGACCGCCGAACTGGCTCTGCCTCCCCATAACTTCAACACCAAAAAGCGTTTTTGGCTTTGCCTTGCTCAAAATCTCTTCAATATTATTTTTGACAATGGAAAATGTTTCTTCTTTTGATTTCTGGGAATAATAAGCAGCATGCACAACGCAGACTGTCGCTTCCAGACAGTCGCATATTTTAAGGCAGTTTACAAGAATTGCCTTGCTTTTTTCAAGCACAGCAGGATTCTGCGAATTAAGATTTATGTAATACGGGGCATGCACAGAAACAGAAATATTGTATTTTTTTGCCTCAATGCAAAACTCTTTTGCTTTTTGCTCATTCATATAGATTGAGCGCACAAATTCTATCTCTATTGCTTCAAGCCCATGCCTGATTAAAAATTCCGGCACTTCCCTGCTGGAATTGCATCCGAAAGGGATTCCTGCGGTTCCTATTTTTAACATAGTAAATGTATTATTATTTAAGAAACAGCCGCTTTCAAAGTAGTCTCTGTTGCAATAGGAATCGATATTTCCCTTTCACTATTCTGAATAAACAAGTGAACCCGGACCACTACCATATTTGGCTTGTAAAAAACCTGCATATCTGATTGTGTGGTCTTTTCCAAATCTTTCTTTGAAACACCAATAATATTGGAAGCATCAAGCATCTCTATGCCGACAAGTTTACCGTCTCTAGATATATCCAGAATCATATCTCTAAACATAACGCTTGAGCCAACATAAGCTTTCTCTTTGATTAGACATAAATCATCATTCTGTCTGTCGTAATCTACCTTTACTTCTCCCATTTTTTCACCAGTTTAGATAATTTCTCTGTTGTTGATAATGCTGTTATTACAAATATCGTTTTGTTTTCTATTTTAACTACAACTGCCAACAATATATAAATCATTGTTGTTTAAACTTATAAATATTGAAAAAAGGCATTAAAAAAACTCCATCTTTTGACAGCAATTTCAATTAATTTATCTGCTCTATCTTTAATTGATTTTTCATTCCAAGATATATATTCTGCAATTTGCTTATTTAATCTTAAACCGCTTTCTATATATCCATTTTTTATTGTTTTTTTTTACTCCAAAATCATAATCCATGTATTCTGGATTATATCCCGTTAATGTTAAATTTCCTAATTTGTGAATCCGCTTGTCTCTAATTTCTTTACAACCCAAGTTTGACATTTGCTAAATTTTTATTTTTTACAATATTTTAGATAAAGAATTTAACAGTTAGGCGCTCTTCTAATTCTTTAAAATTTAGCCCCTTTAGAGCGTATTGTGCTAATGTG
>QMVB01000018.1 GCA_003660905.1 Candidatus Nanohalarchaeota archaeon
CTGACTTTCAAAAAATGTTTATATATTTTTATTCAACTAATATACATAAAACGAGAATTATTGGTTACATTGCTATTAATTGCTTAAATGCCCGCTCCACTGTATTTTTGTCATAATATTTTTTCACTACATCCTCATCACGATACTCTGTATTGCGATATATGAGACTGTATCCATATGCCTTTTCCTTTTCTATACTTCTTTCCTATATTCAGCGCTTCGGGAATTTCAGTGAAAACCTAACCTTTAGGTATTGGAGAAGGAAACGCAGGTATTATTGTGCAAAAATATTAAATTAAAAAACAAAACAGCATTGTTGAAAGTTGGCATCAAGGAGGGAAAAGAAATATCTTGCAAAAACCATTGATTGTCTAATCAAAATGTAACAATTTAAATTATTTACCTAAAATTATTACTATGACAACATACTCCTATTCAAAAATTTCAACATTCCTCCAATGCAGATACAAATACAAGCTCCAGTACATTGATAGGATAAAGGTGGAAGTTAAAACAACTATAGAGGCATTTATGGGGAGTATTGTCCACCAGACACTTGAAAAGCTCTACAAAGATATGAAATTCGGGAAAAATAACAATAAAAAAGAGCTTCTCTCGTTTTATTCTGCCCTGTGGGATGAGAAATACTCAGACGATATAAGGATAGTAAAGAAAGAATATTCTGCCCAAAACTATAAAGATATGGGCGCAAAATTCGTAAGCGATTACTATGAGCATTACGCGCCATTTGACCAGATAAAGGTTCTGGGTTTGGAGACACAGGAGATGCTAAATCTGAATAACGGGAATAAATACCATATACGGATTGACAGGTTGTGCTCAGACAACAGAGGCACCTATTATGTGTGCGACTACAAGACCAACAGCCGGCTAAAGTCGCAGGAAGAAGCAGACAGCGACCGCCAGCTTGCAATGTATGCACTGTGGGTGAAGGAGAGGTTCAAGGATGCAAAAGAAGTGAAGCTCATCTGGTATATGCTTGCCTTTGACAGGGAAGTATCTTCAGAAAGAACCGACGAGCAATTGAAAAACCTGAAAAAGGAAATTGAAGAGCAAATCGAAAAAATAGAAAGATGCGAGGATTTTCCTGTAAATGAAAGCGCTTTATGCAACTGGTGCAATTACAAGGAACTATGCCCATTGTTCAGGCATGAAGAAGAGCTGAAGAGCAAAAAAGGTCTTGAAAAATATATGGCAGAGGACGGGCTGAAATTGATAGACGAGCTGGATGAATTGATTTTTCAGAAAAAACAAATAGAAGGCAAAATTGATACGATAAAAGACAGGCTGATAGAATTTGCAAAGCAAAGAAAAGTCAATATGATTTTTGGGACTGATAAAAAGGCATCTGTGAGAGAATACGAAAAAGTGATTTATCCGCAGGACAAGGAAAAGTTGGTAAATGTGATAAAAGAAAAGGGGCTCTACGATGACCTGTCAAATATAAATTACATAAAATTAAGCAGTAAAATACTAAAAAGCCAGATTGATGAGGATATAATAAAAATGACAAGAATAGAAAAAGACTACAGATTTTTTTTGAGCAAAAAGAAGTGAAATAATTGTGCCGAACTGATGATGGCGGAAGCATGTTGCAGCATTATCTTTTGAATTTGTCAAGTGAAACACCCGCTGCAGAGCAGAGGGGCTTCAAAATAGAACATTACTATAACCTTGTTTTTAGTTTGACCCATCACAGCAGAGCCGCGAGGATTTCTTTTAGATTAAATATCCCGTTCCTGCCTGCCAGTTAACCTGAGCAAAAAAAATAAAGGCAAAAAATATATATAATTAATACGACAGAGCAATATATGGAATATGATTTTTTTGGTTTTAAACATTACAAGATAATGTCTTATTTCTATTTTTTTCTTGGTTTCATTGATTTTTTTATTGCCTTTTTTGCATGGAGTGAATTTAAGAGAACAGGACTTGTTCTTGTCATAGCAGGACTGGTTAATTTTTATATTTGCTATCTTCTTGAAATGAAAAACCGGCAGCTGTTTATTGAAAGCATAGCATCAAGAATTTTTTCATATTTGGTGATTATTGTAATTACAATTGTCTATAGTCTGCTATCTATAAGCAAAACGCCTCTTTTCATATTTGCGCAGACGATTCTTGCGGTTACTGTTTATATAGGAATTTTTTCTCTGGTGATTTTCGTTTTAATCAAGATTGGTGTTACAAAGGAAATATTCATGTTTTTCGGTTTTTCAAAAGAGCACATAGGAATAAAAAAAGTTATTTTCCTGAAAAATGAAAGATACTCTTTACTAAATGATTTATTTGCTGTGGTGGATATAAATCTTGTTGAATCATATGTTGTTGGGGACTCCCAAAAAATTGACAATTTGTTGCGCGAAATCGAAGATAGCAAAAACATATTAAATTCTTTATGGACAATAAGATTTTTATTTATCTCTCTCTATGAAAAAGAGCTGGCTGAAACAGAAAAAGAATCTGAAAAAGAAGAAATTAAAAGGACAATAAATGCAATAAAAAAACAAATGAACTATTGAACAGGAAAATAATTTTGCTTTATTTAGATGGTTAGCAAAATTCTTTATGCTGTAGATAAAGTCTTGGCACAAGGTGCACTTTACACTCATTGAGGACAATCATGCAAAGAGATTTTTAATATTTCGCAGCAAATACTTACTTTATTTTTGCGTTTTGGGAGATTAAAGCGCATATTTATATATTTTTATTAACAAATATCATTATGAAAATCAAAGTAATGTGCGGTTTTTGCGATGTAAAATTTATGTGGGACTTGACCAAAACCGTGGAAATCTGTCCCGGGTGCAGAAGACGCTTAAAGATAAAGGATACTAAAATGTCCAGCTATAGCTATAATCTGTATGTAAAAGAGCAGAAAAAGAAGATAGATGCCAAAGAGCTTTTCCCAGCAGATAAAAAACACCATGCAATATATTCTGCTCCGAATAGAAAATCTGTTGATTTGAGCACCAGAAAGACGAAATCGTCACATGAAAAAAGAGAAATGGACGAAATTACTATCTCAAAAGAAGGAGAGTATATTCATTTCCCCAAAACAATGCTCGGAAAATATACTGTAATGAAAAACAAGGCAAGGCACGGGACAATTGAACTTTTAAACCCGGATTACATGATACTGAAAATAAATCTATGGTGCATGGGAGATAACCAAAAGCAATTGCTTCTTCAATTGAACAATATTATAAAGAATTATCTGATAGAACATGAATTTACTTTGAGGCGCAAATGAAAGATTTAAAAAAGAACATTATATTTTCTTTATGATAATATGATGCACGATTCAATAGCAGATGGCTTTTCAGTGATAAATAATGCAGAAAAGGCAGGAAAACAAGAGATAACTATAAGGCACGGATCTAATTTGATGAAAGATATCCTTAAAATTATGAAAGAAAACAGCTATCTTGATGATTTTAAAATGAAAAAAACATATACTGGTATTATATTTGAAATAACCCTGAACGGGAATATAAACAAATGCAGAGTAATAAAACCAAGAATCCCGTTAAAGAAGGCAGACTACATAAAATATGAAAAGCTATATCTCCCGGCAGTGGATGTTGGTCATTTGATTGTTTCAACTCCAAAAGGCGTTTTTTCCCACAAAAAAGTAGCTGGAAAAGAGGGGGGAGTTTTAATAGGATATATATATTAATTTTTACTATGATAGAAAAAAAGATAGAGTTGGCCGATGAAGTCGAGGCATCCTTTGATAGCAATGTTTTGACGATCAAGGGAAAACTTGGAGAAATAAAAAGAGAATTTTCATATCCTCTAATTAATCTTGAAGTGAAAGACAAAACTATTATAGTAAGCTCTTCAAAGGACAGGAAAAAGCAAAAAGCAATAGTGGGTGCCTGGACAGCGAGGGCAAACAACATGATAAGAGGAGTAAATAAACCATTTGTCTACAAATTGAAACTTGTATTTTCGCACTTCCCGATGAAGGTGAAGATAGAAAACAATAGGATTATTGTTTCAAATTATCTCGGTGGAAAAGGCGTAAGAGAAGTGAAAATAAAGGAAGATGTTGAAGTAAAGATGCTGAAGGAAGGAAGCAGTGAATATCTTACTGTAGAAAGCACAAATAAAGAGCATGCCGGATTATATGCTGCTAAGATTGAGCGATTATGCGTAGCAAAGAATAAAGACCGTCGCGTTTTTCAGGACGGGATTTATCTTATTGAAAAACCCGGTAAGGGTAATAAAAGTGATTAAATGTTCCATACAAAAAGATTATTCAAAAAAAAGACAGTTGTCAAAAAACCGCAATTCAAGAGAACAGATTTTAAGAGGAAAAAGCAATTAAAGGATAAATGGAGAAAGCCAAGAGGCAGGGACAATAAATTAAGGCTTGGAAAATTCTCAAAAGGGCCTTGCGTGAGAGTAGGATACGGCAATTCAAAAGAAAAGCGAGGAAGGAACAAGGATTCAAAATATGAAATTTTGGTTCACAATGTTTCCGACCTTGAAAAGATAGACAAAAAAGAGGATGTTGCAGTCATTGCAGGAGCAGTTGGTCTGAAGAAAAAATACGAGATTTCAAAAAAGGCAAAAGAAATGGGAATTGTCATTGCAAATGAACCTATAAGGAAAAAGAAAGAAGGCACTAAAAAAATAAAGGCAAGAGAGGAAGAATCTAAAAAGAAAAAGGCGAAAAAAGTAGAAGACGAAAAGAAAAAAGCAGAAGAAGCAAAAAAAGCTGAAGTGAAAGAAAAAGCCGTAGCAAAGCCTGTTGAAAAAGAAGAAAAGCAGGTTAAAGCAGTGCCTAAAGAAAATGATGCAAAAAAGCCAAAGCCAGTAAAAACAGCGAGTAAGCCTGAAAAGAAACCTGCAAAAAAAATAACAGGAAAATAATTTGCAAATTAATATTTAGCATATAGAGCAAAATTCTTTATACTGTAAACTATTTAACCATAAAGCATAATTTATCTTGATGAATAAAGAAGAAATTAAAGAATTTTTGAAACCAACAAAATATAAGGTACTCTTGTTTCTAATATTTGCCATAATTTTAATTAATATGCCGTTTATATCTTGTCAAGACACTTCAGGTCCAGTGTATCATCTATCTTTTTGGGAATATATGGCTTACTGGGAGAATAACTATATGTTATTTGATACTTTGCTCTATGGAGTTCCAATTCTAATTATTAGTTATCTTCTCTCTTCTATGATATTTTTTATTTACAAAAACATTAAATCAAAAATTGGACTAATTTCATTGGTTATAATCTGTATTGTTTTAGTTGGACTATGGTGGACTCATATAATCAATCAAATAGATGGACATAATCGGGAAAACTATCAGCCATGGTTTCTTCAGGAACATCATTCAAATATTCCTCAGGAAATAAAATATATATGGGTGCATAAAGAGTTAAATTGTATAGAAAACTCGGAACCATGGGGTTATAAAAGAAATGAATACAACCAGACTTATGAACAGATATTCAATAAAACACATTTATCTTTAATGAATAAAAGAATTAAAAATTATTATAAAGAGAATTATGATATTACGATTTATGATATTCGTAGGGAGACTATTGAAAAACAAGTGCCTCATTGATTAATAGATACAATGTTATTTCTTCAGATCGCATTTGAAGATAGGAATAAAATGTTGCAGTTGGGCTATAAATAATAACGCAAAATCGCCTGCGTCATACGCAAAATTGCTATCACAATTTTGGTTTTAAATTCCTAAAAATTTGATTAACGCCAAATATACTGGCTCTTCGTAACAATTTTTTTTATATTTTAAATTCAGCAACAGCTCCAATCATTAATCCTGTTGATTTTACAATGCCTGATTCAACTTCGAGAATATATCTGCATTTTTCTTTAGGAAAGTATGTTTTCCATGTTTTTGGATTGAATGTCAATGGCAGGACATTTTCAGTAATATCAATAATTTTGAATGTCTCATCAATGAAAATCAAGTCAAGAGGATATTTCATGAACGCCATCCAGATTGAATGCCTTGCGCTGTTTGGAAAGATGAGCAATGCCCTTCCTTTTTTTTTGAACATCAGCCCTTTTGTTAATTGAAATATCGTATTCATTGGAATTATGCTGTCTATTTCTTTGCGGTTTATTGTTACTTTCATAATTCTCTTAATGATTGAAGCATTTAAACTTTATCTGTCTCAACAAACCAACCATTAATCAGTTCTTCAAGTTCTTCTAAATTTTTTGTTTGGCTTATCCTCTCCCTAAATGCCTTGCCGCCGGGAATGGTTTTAGTATATCCATAAGAGTATAATTTAAACCGCGAAAATTCAGGCTCATAATATTTTTTTGAGATATTCCATAATTCAAGGAGTGCATCTCTTTTTTCCCGGGAAGTCGGAGAGGTTAAGAATTTATTGTATTTGGCGTAATGCAGGCACTCCCTGAAAATGAAAGGATTTCCTGTTGCTGCTCTGCCTATCATCACAAGGTCGCATCCTGTTTGTTCAATCATTTCAAGAGCGAGTTTTGGCGAGGTTACATCTCCGTTCCCGATGACAGGTATATGAACGGCTTTTTTTATTTTTTTTATGATTGCCCAGTCTGCTTTCCCGCGAAAGCCCATCTTTCCTGTTCTTGCATGTATTGTTATCGCGGCAGCTCCTGCCGTTTCGACTACTTTTGCGATTTTTACAGCATCCTTGCTGTCGTCCCAGCCAGCTCTTATCTTTACAGTTACAGGAATCTTTACTCCTCCAACTACGACCTTTATTATTTGAGAAATCCTTTTCCTATCCTCTAAAAGTTTTGCCCCTGCCCCTTTTTTTGAAAGCTTAAATGATGGGCACCCGATATTTATGTCAATGATGTCTGCCCCCTGTTTTTCGAGAAGTTTTGCGCTAAATGCCATTGTATCTGGATTTGGTCCTACAATCTGGGCAGCTACAGGATGGTCTTTTTTTGCCTTTGGAAATTCTTTTTCAATGTCGTATGTGCCGTGAAAAAGTCCGTCTGCATCCATCATTTCTGTAAAGGCAAGAGACGCTCCGTATTTCCTGCACTGGAGTCTAAAAGGCAAATCTGTAAAATTTGCCATTGGCGCCAATATAAATGGGTTTTTTATTTTTACGTTTCCGATACATACAGCAGTCATAGTTCATTTTTGCCCCATTTTATTTTTTTGCCGGTTATTTTATAATATATAGCTATTGCCCACCACAATCCGAATAAAAAAAGGTAGAATACAAGGTATAAAATATAGCTAATCTTTATATGCTCTTTTTCATTTGAAATTTTCTTTGAAATCAATATTATTGCAATGCCTAAGAAGAATCCTACAGCGGTAAGGATAATCAATGGTCTGAATGTAAACATAAACCAGTTAAAATTAAATGTAAATAGATTTTGAAAGTCGAACCCAATATAATACCAGTTTATTGCATTTTTTGTATATTCAATTATGTTTTTGACCACCAAATAGGCGCAGAGAATTTCCACCAAGGCGACGCTTATGATGCAGCTGGGCAGCAGGATTACGCCGAAGTCGCCGTAGTCTTTGCTGAACAGGGATCGATAGTTTATGAAATTGTCCAATGCCCCTTTATACCACCGGATTCTTTGCTTCATAAGGGCAGAAAATGTTGAGGCTGGTTTTGTATAGACATAAGCGCCAAGAGAATTTTCTATTTTGTAATGGTGCTTTTGTATTCTCATCGCAATTTCCATGTCTTCTGTCAGATTTTTCTCATCATAGCCGCCGTATTTATCAAAGAACCATTTTCTGTAGATAGTAAAAGGTCCAGGGGTTACATTAAGGGCATTTATGATGGAAAATGTTTTTCTTAAGTATATCCCGATTATATATTCAACATTCTGGATTTTATCGAGCCATGTTGTTGGATTTTTCAGCTTGAGCGTAGGAGTTACTGCCATTACAGAATCATCTTCAAAAAATCCAATCATGGTTTTGAGCGCATCCCTCTCCACAACCGAATCTGCATCAAGGCAGGCAAAGAATTCTCCTTCTGCGTTTTTCAGACCAGTGTTCATTGCGCTGCCCTTTCCTTTGTTTTCCTGTATGATTAAAGCAATGCCTTTTTTCATATATTCCGTAACTATTGAAGAAGTGCTGTCAGTTGAGCCGTCATCTACGACAATAATCTGAATTTTGCTTTTTGGCCAGTCGAGCTTCAGCAGGGAGTCAAGGGTTTTTTTTATTGTTTTTTCTTCATTATATGCAGGAACAACCACAGTGACTTTTTTGAATTTTTTTAATTTAGGATTGGACAGATTGTTTCTTGACTCTAAAATAACCAGAAGGAAAAAGAACGAACTGAACAATCCGAATATTGCCACGCAGTACATCAATATCAATCCAAATTCCATTATAATATTGAATAATTATTATTAAAAAAGATATATTCATGAAATATGCTATTTTGCAGATTAATTTTATTGTTTTCTGCCAACAACACTCTTAATCAAATTAAAGAATAGCGGATGCGGCTCCATGGGCCTGGAGTTGAATTCAGGATGAAACTGCACTCCGACGAAAAACGGATGGTCTTTTAGTTCAACTATTTCAACAAGATTTCTTTCCTTGTTTATTCCTCCAATGACAAGCCCTTTTGATTTTAAAAGGTCAAGATACTTGTTGTTGAATTCATACCTGTGCCTGTGCCTTTCCAGGACAGTTTCCCTGTTGTAGTATTTATGGGAACCTGTGCCTTTTATTAAAGAGCATGAATAATTTCCAAGGCGCATTGTTGCTCCATAATTAGACATCTGCATGTTTTTTTTCTGCTCTTCCATTATGTCAATTACCGGATATTTTGTGTTGGGATTTATTTCAACAGAATTTGCGTTGCTCATTCCTGCCATGTTTCTTGAGAATTCTATCACTGCAAGTTGCATTCCATAGCATAAGCCCAGGAAAGGTATCTTGTTTTCCCGTGCGTATTTGATAGAGGAGATTATCCCTTCAACACCGCGCGAGCCAAATCCGCCCGGAACGATTATCGCATCGTACTGACCAAGGGTTTCAACTGAGTCAGGGTTTTCTTCAAACTTCTCTGAGTCAACCCATATCAAGTTTGGCTTTACATTGTTTTTCCAGCATGCGTGCTTTATTGCTTCAATTACTGAAATATATGAGTCCGATAAGACGAAACTGCCTGTTGAAAAATATTTGCCGACAATTGCCAGTTTCACTTCGTCTTTTAGCGATTTTATTTTGCCAATCAATTCTTCCCAGTCATCTAGATTTGATTTTTTTGGCTCCAGTTTGAATTTTTCGAGTATTCTTTCAGACAGTTTTTCCTTTTCAAAATTTATCGGAACCTCATAGATTGAATCGACATCAGGAGCAGATATTACATTTTCAATAGGTATCCCGCAGAACATGGAAAGTTTTTCCTTTCTTTTTTTGTCCATTGGCTTCTCTGAGCGTCCAAGGATAAAATCAACCTGTATGCCTGCAGAGTTCAGGCATCTTACTGCATGCTGTGTCGGCTTTGTTTTCATTTCGCCGACTTTTGACGGAACAGGCAGGTAGCTGACCATTACAAAAATCACATCTTCCGGATTTTTTAGCTTCATCATCCTTGCTGCTTCCAAAAACAGCAGGTTCTGGTATTCTCCAATGGTTCCGCCCATCTCAATAATTGTAATCTGGGCTTTATCCTTTAGGGATGCCTGCTTTATTCTTCTTATGATTTCGTTCGGAATGTCGGGAACGACTTCTACATCCTCTCCCTTGTATTCCATGTTTCTTTCCTTGCGGATGACTTCCTGGTAAACCTGCCCTGTAGTGATATAGTTTTCTCTTGTAGATGCAATGCCTGTGAATCTCTCGTAGTTTCCAAGGTCTTGGTCTGCTTCAATTCCATCCTGCCCTATAAAAACTTCTCCGTGCTCAGTCGGTCTTATGGTTCCTGCGTCAATGTTTATGTACATGTCGCATTTTACTGTAGAGACAGCAAACCCCTTGCTCTGGAGAATCTTGGCAATGGAAGCTGTGGCGATGCCTTTTCCAACAGAGGACATCACACCGCCAACAACAAAAATATATTTCTTCTGCATAATTAATATGCAGAAGAAAATTATAAAAATGTAAGTAATTGTCTATGCCTTTTCCCTAATTATGCAAATCCGCTATATTGAATTTCTTGAGTCCAAAGACTTTTTATTTTCCCTAAAACATTACTAAAGCCTTCTGGACATTCACCATAACAATACACAGAATGACTTTCATCACCAATTGTTATAGTTATAGTATGCCCTATGCCATCCATAAGATTCCTGTCCTCATATTTTTCTTTCAATGTAAAAAAGTTATTGTCTATGATAATCTGTTTTAGAGACTCTACTTCTTCAGATGATAAACTTATTTGATCTGTTTTATCGCCTTCTGTAAAAATTAAAGTTCCATCTTTTTGAAGAGTTAAACTTTTGGGAAGACTGTCATGGATTTTTAATTCCACACTCAAATCTCCGGTAATTGGAGTTTGCGGACTTATTATGCAACCTGCGATTAAAATCACAGAAACTAATGACATCAACAAAAAAATCATTTTTCTCATAGTTATTATTGCATGAAAAATTATAAAAACGCAAGTGATTAAATCCCTTTAATTTCGCAAATGTCAAAATAGCTTTCAACCTCTTTTTTCATTTCTTCAAGTTCTGAGATAGAATATGATTTTTCTTTCTCAAGTGTTTCGTCAAGGGTGTTTATTGGTCGGAACTGCTGGATGGAATATCTTTTTGCGCCATCAAGCCATTTTGCAATTGATACCATGTCTTCTTTTGAAAGATATTTTGGAATAACGGTTGTCCTGAATTCGTAGTCTATACCACTTGATTTTATTAGGTGAATGGATTCCTCTATTTTATTCATCGGCGGATTTTTAATGCCGCTTAGGGTGCTGTATTTTTTTTTCGGCGCTTTTATATCCATTGCAATGTAGTCAACAAGCTTTTCTTCAATCAATGCTTTAACAACATCCGGCATTGTTCCGTTTGTGTCAAGCTTTACTTTCAGCCCCTTTTTTTTTATTTCTCTTATGAAGTCAGCAAGCCATGGGCAAATAGTGGCTTCTCCTCCAGTTATACAAACGCCATCTATGATTTTCTTTCTTTCATCTATTTCTTTTAAAACATAGTTTGTATCCATATAGGGTATTTTTTTGTTTTCGGCAACCAAATCTTTGTTATGGCAAAAAGGACACCTGAAATTGCATCCGCTAAAAAAAACAATAGATGAAATGTTATCGGGATAGTCAATTAAAGAGACAGACTGGAATCCCTTTATGCCGTTCTTCATTTCTTTTATTATCATATATTGGCTCTTCATTTTATGAGTTATTGCTTTTTTCAATGTCTTTTTTTATTCCATCAATTATTTCTTTCCCGTGGTCCTTGAGCGCAAAGCCAAGACCCAGCCCTATTGCAATGGAGAGAGCAAGCACAACTCCGCCCAAAATAATAAGGAATGTATTTTCTATCAGAGTAATGTTAAGCCCGACTTCAACGAGAGCAACATCCAAAAAGAAAAACAATATAATTAATTTTACTCCCAGTGCAACCTGGTTTTTCAGCCCGAATGTAAGATTCTTTATTTTTCTTGCGCAAAAGTCGCTGGCAATCAGACCGGCTATTACTATTACAGAGCCCAGGATAAGTGACGGAATCCATTTTACAAAGTCCAGAAGCAGGATGGATATTTCACCCAACTGAAGAATGTCTATTGCAGGAATCATAAACAGCACCCATACATACCATTTTACAATTTCTCCAACTACGCTACTTGCGCTTGCTTTGCCTATGGACTGGTCTAAGTTGTGGTCAATAAAATACTTGTCAAAGCCTATCTTGTATAATATTTTTTTTGTTGTTATGCCTAAAATTTTTGCAATCATGTATCCCAATGCAATGATTACTGCTGCTACTGCCAACCCTATAAGACCGGAAAAAATCTTTTGATGGAGTATTGGAGACATAATATTTTCTCTCAAAAAACTTATATCTATCATATTAATCATTTTTCATTTAGTTAAATATATTTTTCACTTAAAGCTTATATAGTTTTCTAATGCGCATTCAAGAACAAAAATATCAGAAATTTATCAATTCTTCTCCCATTAAGGGCATGAATAGAGGCATGTGTTCAATTGCAATATATCTGTTTGAAAACAATTTTGCAGATAAAAAAAATGCTTCTGCATCTTCTGGTTTAATTCCAATGCATATTGCTTTTGCTTTTGAAGTATCTATGCTATTTTTTAATTCTTCGCGGAACAAGCTGGCTTTCAGACCAGAGCATTTTATTTTCCCGGCTCTTTTTTCTATATTGGCATCGTATATTTTTAGCGCATCGAGGGCGTATTTCAACTCATCATTTGTCGATGCTTTGCCAAGGACAATGGGGTGGATTTCCCCGCCCCGCTTAATCATGCATATTGCTGCTTTTATGTCATCATCCATGTGCCTGTCATTTCTTATCAGTGCAATTATTTTTCCTTCAATTCCTGCAGGAAGCCCGTCCATTCCTTTATATCTTCGGGTATATATAAATGCGATTTTGTCCATAATTTCGATAAAGAATGTTTTGCCCGGTTTTGTCAGGTTAACCTTGTTTCCAAAAGTTTCAGAGATAAGAGCGCCAATTTGGACTTCAACATCCCTGCTTTTGAAGTTGTGCTTTCCCTGCCTTTTCGCCCGGACAGCAAAGGTCTGTTTTTTCCCCATCTCTTTTTGGGCAATCTTTTTGACGCGCTCTTTGATGGAATTGAAATCCTTGTCAAGTACGGTCTCCTCAACAAAGCAAAAGTTGCGTATTCCCGCAATGTTTGCAATACATTTTGATATTTTTTGAGAGTATTGCTCCTCGAACCTGAACAGAATGCAGGTTCTCAAAAAAGAGGAATTGCATTTGATATTCTGGCTTTTGAGAAGTTCTTCTGTATTTGTCCTTAGCTTTTTTATAAATGCTCTTCTCACGCCCTCTGACTTGAGCCACAGTTCTCCGTACTTTGCAAGTATCGTCTTCATACTATACAATAAATTAAACTTATTTAAATCTAAAGTGCCAGTTTCTTATTATATTATGAATAAAAAAAAGAGATTAACAAAGTTAAAGACAAAATATGATGCGATTGTGATTGGCGGCGGTCCTGCTGGAATAATTGGCGCTGTAACTGCCAGAAAATATTATCCTGATAAAAAAATTTTCCTGATAAAGAGCGTGGGCGCAGGCGTAATCCCCTGCGGGATTCCTTACATGTTTACTACATTAGGCAAGCCGGAAGATAATGCAGTGGGAAATGCACCTCTGGAAAAAAACAACATAGATGTGAAAGTTGATGAAGTAATTGAAATAAATCCAGAAGAGAAAAAAATCAAGACAAGAGACAATAAGGAATATGGCTATGAAAAGATTATTCTTGCCACCGGGTCAAGCCCCATCAATCCGCGTATACCAGGAAATAACAAGAAAGGCATCTATTTAATAAATAAGGAAATGAATCATCTGAAAAATTTAAAAAAAGACATCTGCAATGCTAAAGATATTGTCATTGTAGGAGGGGGATTTATCGGAGTTGAGTTTGCAGACGAGCTTTCTAAAATCAAGGGCGCAAATGTTTCTATTGTTGAGATGATGCCTCATATCATGTCGGCATCCTTTGATGAAGAATTTAGAAAATTGGCAAAAGAAAAGCTGGTTGAAAAAGGAGTCAATATAATTACAGGGAAAAGCGTTGAGGAATTCAACGGGAAAGAGCGGGTTGAATCTGTTCTGCTTTCTGACAATAGCTGTCTTCCTGCGCAAGTTGTCATTATGGGCATAGGCGCAGGTCCTAATTCTTTTTTGGCGGCAAAAGCAGGTCTGGAAATAGGCAAGAGCAGGGGAATAATAGTTGATGAATACATGAGAACATCTGTGGCAGATATATTTGCAATAGGCGACTGCGCAGAGAAAAAAGATTTTTTTACAAGAAAAAAGATTAATGTCATGCTTGCATCAACTGCAACTGCAGAAGCCAGGATTGCCGGCGCTAATTTATTCAAGATAAATGTCGTAAAAGAAAACAAAGGCACCATTGCAATGTATTCAACACAGATAGGCGATTTGACATTGGCTTCAGCAGGCTTGACGGAAAAAAGCGCTTTGGAAGAAGGATTTGAAATTGCAGTAGGTCGGGCAGAATGCGTTGACAAGCACCCCGGACCAATGCCTGGCGCAAACAAAATCAAAATCAAGTTGATTTTTTCAAAGCAGTCAGGGCTTCTTTTGGGCGGTCAGGTTGCCGGCGGATGCTCTGCAGGAGAAATTATCAATATCATCGGGCTGGCAATGCAAAAAGCAACTACGTTGACAGAGATTGAAACTTTGCAGGTAGCGACGCATCCAAAACTTACAGCAGCGCCGACAATATATCCATTGATAAATGCGGCTCAGAATGCTTTAAAGGACTGCAAATAATATTGCCTATGCTATCGAGAAAAGCGCCGATGCTGACTGTTGATGGCATAATTATAGAAAACCAAAAGGTTCTGCTGATAAAAAGAGCGACAGAGCCATTTATTGATTATTGGGCACTTCCTGGCGGCTTTGTGGAACTGAATGAAACTACAGAAAGGGCAGTCGAAAGAGAGATAGAAGAAGAAACAGGTTTGACTGCAAAGACAAAAAAGGTTGTCGGAGTGTATTCAAAACCGGGTCGGGACCCGCGAGGGCATACAATAACCATAGCATATCTGCTTGAGACAATAAAAGGCACGGCAAAGGCGACAGAGGAAGCAAGGGAAGTTAAGTATTTTGATTTGGATAATCTTCCGGAAAATATAGCATTTGACCACAGGGAAATAATTGAAGATGCGAAAAAAGTTTGAATTTTGTTGATTGCAATTCAATATATATAAAAAGCTTACGCAACTTCAGTATATATGAAATTAAGGAACTTTACAGACAATAGCAAAAAAGAGTTGATTTTGGCTTTGAAAAAGCAGCATGTCAAGGACAAAAAACAGCTCTGGCTTGATTTAGCAAAGCGCCTGAACAAGGCATCAAGGAATATGCCTGCTGTCAATCTGAAAAAAATAGAGCAAAATACAAAGGAAAATGATATTGTGATTGTGGCGGGAAAAATCCTCTCAGACGGAGAGTTGAGCAAAAAGATTACACTGTGCTCCTTTAATGCATCGGAGAGCGCCCTTGATAAAATTAAGGAAGCAAACTGCAAATACATTGGCTTTGATGAACTGATGAAATTAAAGAAATTGAATAATGTAAAGATAATGGCATGATTATGGTAATAGCAATAAATGGAGAAGGTTTAGTTCTGGGCAGGCTTGCAAGCTTTACTGCAAAGAAAATCTCTCAGGAAAACGTGGAAATCATAATTTACAATGCCAAAAAAATAGTTGTTTCCGGTCAGAAAAAAGACATTTTAAGAAGGTATCAGCAAAGAAGGAAAAAAGGAGATCCTATAAGGGGGCCTTTTTTTCCAAGAACATCTGTTGGCATAGTTAGGAGAGCTGTTAGGGGAATGCTTGGTCATACGAGTCCTAAAGGAAAAGCAAGATTTAAGCTTTTAAAAGTATATGAGAGAGAGGATTACGGCGATGCTAAGGATATAATCAAAGTGGAAGTAAAAACTGCAAAGGCATTGGAAAAATCAAAATACATGACAATCGGAAAATTAAGCCAGGAATTAGGATATTAAATGTAATTATGAAAAGAGAAAAAGTATTGATGACTGTGGGGAAGAGAAAAAGAGCAATAGCCAGGGCAGTATTTAAAAAAGGGAAAGGAAACATTATGATTAATAAAATTATGCTCGAGAACATAAATCCGGAACTGGTGCAGTTAAAGATAAAGGAGCCGGTTTTGCTTGCGCCGGAAGTGTTAGGAGCATATGATGTGTCTGTAAAGGTCAGAGGCGGCGGAAGAACCGGACAGGCAGATGCTGCACGTCAGGCAATAGCAAGAGGCATCGTGAAATTGTGCAAAAAAACAAAGGATATAGAAGAAATATACGATAAATACAATAAGAATCTTTTAGTTACTGATTCAAGAAGGAATGAGGTCAGCAAGCAATGCGCTTCTTCAAGAGGCCCAAGAAGGAAAATACAATTAAGTAAGAGATAATATGAAGATACCAAAAACAGTGAAGCGATTTTGTCCTTTCTGCAAAACAAACCATGAACACAAAGTCGCCCGTGTAAAAACAGGCGGTCGAAGAAAGACAAGTGCTCTTAAGGCAGGAAGCAGGTACAGGCTGAAAAAACTTCACAAAGGATATGGTGGTTCGCCTTACCCAATGATTGAGCACGGGACAAAATACGGCGCAAAAAAATCACAGAAAGTGCTTATTAAATTTACATGCAGTGTCTGTTCAAAGAGCCATCAGTCAAATATCGGAAGGGCAAAAAAATTTGAGATTTTGAAGTAATCCGCAGATTACACCCCAACTTTGACAGTTAGACGCATTTTCGACAAAAATCAATTAAAAATATGTTTTTTATTGAATTTTAGCATTCAAATAAGTGGATTTATAGTCAAAAACAAGCGATTATCACATAAATTCTATTGAAA
>QMVB01000019.1 GCA_003660905.1 Candidatus Nanohalarchaeota archaeon
TTAGCACAATACGCTCTAAAATGGCTGAATTTTAAAGAATTAGAAGGGTACCTAACTGTCAAATTCTTTATCTAAAATATTGTGAAAAAATAAAAATTTAGTAAATGTCAAACTTAGGTTACAGAAAAAATCCTCTGAATTTTGCGAGAATATCAGAGATTTTCTGCGTCTCCAACTGGCGTTGTAGATTGTGCCGAAACTAAACGCCTTGCGAAATTTTACAGTTTAGTTGCGATGCCGAAAATAAAGTCCTGACACAAGATATATTTTATTTACGATAAAATAATAAAACTATAAAAAAATACCTCTTTTAAAATAATATGGAAACTTATCATAATATTGCAGTACTTCCCGGAGACCTTAACGGGATAACCGTAACAGAAGCCGCATTGAAAGTCGTAAAAGCCGCTGAAGGCAAATTAATAAAACCAATCAAGCACACACGCTTTGATTACAATGCTGATTATTTTCTGAAGCATGATATGAAAGAGCTCGGTCCAAAAGAGCTTGACGAGTTAAAAAAATACGACCAGATATTTCTTGGAGCTATCGGCGACCCGACAAAAATCAAGCCAGGAATACTGGAAGTTGGGATATTGCTGAAACTCAGGCAGGCATTTGATCAGTATGTTAATTTAAGACCGGTAATTTTGCCCGATGGAGTTCCTTCTGTGGTAGTCGGAAAAACCTCCAAAGACATCAATTTCGAGATATGCAGGGAAAATTCAGAAGGGTTTTATGTTGATGCAGGATGGATTGAAAAAAAAGGAACCGATGAAGAGGCAGGATACCAGATAATGAAATGCACATATAAAAGCGTAAAGAAATTGGCGGAATTTGGTTTTAAAAGAGCAGTTGAAAGAAAAAAATCAGACAAGCCGGTGATGCATTTTGTGTTCAAGACGAATGTTTTGACATATGCGGCATATCCATGGCAGAGAGTTTTTGAAGAATATAAAAACAGGGATGACGTTGATGCAAGATACATGCATATTGATAATTTCCTTATGCAGATGCTCATTAACCCGAAACAGTTTGATGTTGTATTGACGGAAAACATGTTCGGAGATATCGCAACAGATGTAGGTGCTGTTATACAGGGAGGAATCGGCACAGCGGTTTCAGGGAACATAAATCCGACAGGAATCTTTCCTTCAATGTTTGAACCAATCCACGGAACTGCTCCTGACAAATGGTATGATTCTGATGGGAAATATGATGCTTCCTTAGTACAGCAGGTAAAGCCGGAAGCGGCATTTTTGTCTTATGCAATGATGCTTGAGCAGGTCGGCGAGACAAAGGCGGCTGAGGCTATAAAGAAAGCTGCACTGGCAAACCTAAGAGATTATCCTCAATATAAAGAGAAAACCCTTGACCAATTAACTGATGCGGCTTGTGTTTACGTTAAAAATTTATAATTATGTCAAAAGGAACTTTGTATGACAAAGTCTGGGAAAACCATGTTGTCGGGAAATTGCCGACAGGACAGACCCAGATATTTATAGGCAGGCATTTGATGCATGAAGTGACAACCCCTCAGGCATTTGAAATACTAAGGGAAAGAGGAATAAATGCAAAACACCCGGAACTTACATTTGCAGTAACAGACCATGTTATCCCTACAGATATTCGTTCAAGACCATTTAAAGATGAACAGGCAGAATTGATGACAAAAACCCTTGAAGATAATGTCAGGGAATTCGGCATAACTTATTTTGGAATAGATTCCGGAAAGCAGGGAGTATGTCATATTATATATCCTGAACTTGGATTAATATTGCCGGGTCAATTAGTTGTATGCGGCGATAGTCATACATGCACATATGGTGCTTTTGGAGTGCTTGCATTTGGCATAGGGACAACACAGGTTAGCCATGTTCTTGCAACACAGACTATGGCGATGGACAAGCTGAAAATAAGATGCGTAAAATTTAACGGAACTCTTTTGGAATGCGTCACTGCAAAGGATTTGGCTCTTTACATGATTAAAAAAACAGGTGTTGAAGGAGGAGTTGGTTTTGCATATGAATTTAGCGGAGAAGTGGTTGACAATATGAGTATGGAAGAGCGAATGACTTTATGCAATCTTGTAGTGGAAGGAGGCGCTCGCTCAGGATATGTAAACCCGGACGAAACTACTTTCAAATATTTGAAAGACAAACATTATGCGCCAAAAGAGGATTTTGAAAAAGCAAAAGAATACTGGAAATTCATTGCATCAGATAAAGATGCAGAATATGACGATATATTAAACATTGATGTTTCTAAAATAAAGCCAATGGTTACATGGGGCGTGAACCCCGGACAGGCAATTGCAATTGACGAAAAAATACCGGAACCTGATGATTTTAATCAAAAAGAAAAAGAAGAAGCAGAGGATGCTTTAGAATACATGGGTTTAAAAGGAGGAATAGAATTGCAGGGAACTCCAGTGGATGTTGTATTTATTGGTTCCTGCACTAATGGAAGATTAAGTGATTTAGAAGCCGCCGCAAAAATATTAAAAGGCAAAAAAGTCTCTGTCAAAACATTGGTTGTGCCTGGCTCTGAGACTCTCAAACGCCATGCTGAACAAATGGGATTAGACAAAATATTTATAGAGGCAGGAGCAGAATGGAGATACCCGGGATGCTCTATGTGTCTTGGAATGAATCCTGACAGGTTAAAGGGAACTCAAAGAAGCGCCTCTACATCGAACAGGAATTTCAAAGGCAGGCAGGGAAGCCCTACGGGAAGGACGCATTTGATGAGCCCTATTACCGCAGCAGCTACGGCAATAGATGGAAAAATAACTGACCCAAGAAAATATTTGGAGGAGGAATCATTATGACAGATCAATTTAAAATACCTGAAAAAACCATAACTAATATAATAGGAAGAGCTATACCAAAACCTGCAAATGACCAAAATACAGATGATATTCTTCCGGCAAGATACATGAAAGAAATCACATTCAAAAAAATGGGAGAATATGTTTATTTTGACGAGAGATTCAAAGAAGGAAAGATAGTAAAAGAACACCCATTCAATGATGAAAAATACAAAGGGGCAACGATACTTATTGCCGGCGCCAATTACGGCTGCGGTTCTTCAAGAGAGCATGCTCCCCAGGCATTGCACAGGTTTGGAATCAATGCAGTAATTGCCGGGAGCTTTGCAGAGATTTTTGCAGGCAACTGCGCAAGTTTAGGTCTGGTTGGAATAGTCGTGCCTCCTGAAAAAATAACTATGTTGGCAGAATATGTTGAGCAAAAACCATCAACAGAATTTGATATAGACCTTGCTCAAAAAGTCATTAGGTATGACGAACATGTTGTTGAATTTGACATGCCCGAAGGAAGAAGGCAGGCTTTTTTAAATGGTCTCTGGGATGCAATGGCAATTTTAGAGCAGAATGAAGGAAAAATAAAAGAAACTGCGGCAGGATTGCCTTATCTTAAATTTAGATAAGAATATCATAGAAAACAACCATTTTTCGGTTCCATGGATGTATTCAATTTGCTCGCCTGCATATAAACACAGATAGTTTAGTATAGAATTCTTCTGGGTTTTCATTCATGCAAAATGTCCACTATTTGAAATTTTGATTTTATGAAAATCTTCCAACTCGTCCAATACATTCATTCTGGAATTTTTATCACCATATGCACAAACATTCTTTGTTTTTATCGCTTTGAATTTTTCCAATAATTTTCTACTGCATGGCCATTCAACCAATGATTTTGATGAACGATAAAAGGCTAAAGTATCAGATTTTTCATTCCATTTTAGCCACAGTCCTAATCCAGCATTCTTGATTTTTGCAATATGTGATTTTAGCTCATCGAAAAATTGATTCTTGAATTCCTCAAAATCAATACTTGTTGTTTTTCTACTAAACAATCTACAGTTTTCATCAATAAGATTTCCTTCTATATTTGAGAAAGAAATCAATTTATTCATTATTTTTTCTGCTAATAATACTCTATAGCACCGCCCATACTATGACTGACAATATGAACTTTATTTGCTTTTATCTCATCAAGAACAAGTTTGCATATTTCCGCTTGATTTTCCATTGTATAAGAAAAATTCTGCGGCTTTGAAGAATCGCCAAATCCAATCAAATCAATTGCCAATAATGAAAAATCATTAAACTCAAAAGATTTTTTTGTGCATCTGGATTCAAACAAAATCAAACCACTCCTTCGGCTCTCCATCATCTATTGCCCTGTAAAATGCATCCCTTATTTTTCCTGTTACCGCACCAATTTTGCCGTCTGCAATCTTTATCTTATCAACCTGTGTTATTGGAGATATTTCTGCCGCTGTCCCGCTGAAGAATACCTCGTCTGCAATATAGAGCATCTCCCTCGGTATCTTTTCTTCCCTTATTTTCAAGCCAAGATTTTTAGAGATTTCAAAGACTGTTTTTCTTGTGATGCCGTTTAATATTGAAGAAGAAATTTCAGGGGTGTAAATCACATTGTTCTTTACCAAAAACAAATTTTCCCCGCTTCCTTCTGATACGAAGCCATTGTTGTTAAGAAGTATCGCTTCATCATAGCCATCCCGCACAACTTCCATAACTGCAAGCTGAGAGTTCATGTAATTAGAGCCTGCCTTGGCTAAAAAGGGCATTGTATTTGGCGCAATTTTTGTCCATGAAGAGACTTTCACGCTCAGTCCTTTTGCAGCAGCTTCTCCAAGGTATGCCCCCCATGGCCATGCCCCTATTGCCACTTCGGTTTTGCTTTCCTTTGAAATGACCGTCAGCCCGCCGTAGCCCCTGTATATCAAAGGGCGGACATAGGCACTCTTTAAATTATTCTCTCTTATAACATCTTTGCATGCATTTATCAGCTCTTTTTTTGAATAAGGAAAATCATCCATGCGATAGATTTTGGCTGAGTCAAATAACCTGTCAATATGCTCTCTTAGCCGAAATATTCCTGTGCCGTTTTTCGTGTTGTAGCATCTTATGCCTTCAAACACGCTTGAGCCATAATGAAGACCATGAGCCAGCACATGCACTTTTGCATCATCCCATTTTATGAGCCTGCCGTTCATCCATATTTTTTCCTGTTTTACTGCATCCAATCCTTCTGCCATCTAATCACTTTTTTTGTTTTTTTCTCTTTCAATTTTATTCATCCCATTTATCACGGCTTTAACCGATGCCATGACAATATCCGAGTCAATTGCCCGTGCATTGTATTTCTTTTTAGATTTATCCATTAATGTCAAAGATACATCTGCAAGCGCATCGCTACCGCCGGTAATTGCCTTCAACTCGTATTCCTTAAACTTTACATCCGGACCCAAAATATTTCTTATTGCCTTTGTTGATGCATCAAGCACACCTACGCCATAAGCACTGCTTGTTTTTGTAGTTCCATTTAAATTAACCTTTACCACCGCTGTCGGTGTGATTTTGTTTCCACTTATAATAGACAATTCCTCAAGCACTACGGTTTGCTTTTTCGAAGACTTATTTAATTCATAATCTGCTATCGCAATAATGTCTTCTTCAAGCACAGTTTTTTGCTTATCTGCAAGGTCTTTTATTTTCTGCGTTATTTTGCTCAACTGCCCCGGGCTGAATTTATAATTCAGCTTTTTTAAGCCATCTTCAATTGCGTGCTTTCCTGAGTGTTTCCCGAAAACAAGTTCTGTTTTCTTCCCTATTGTTTCCGGGTTCATTATCTCATAGCAAAGAGGATTCGACAGCACTCCATGCTGATGTATTCCTGCCTCATGCGCAAATGCATTTTCTCCAACTATTGCCTTGTTTCTCTGGACATGAATGCCGGTATATCCTGCAACCATTTTACTTGCAGAGTATATTTCTTTTGTATTTATGCCTGTGTCGCAATTAAAGTAATCTGGTCGCGTCTTGAAATTCATTATTACTTCTTCCAAAGCTGCATTTCCAGCACGCTCACCAATTCCGTTTATTGTTCCTTCAACCTGACCTGCTCCTCTTCGCACTGCCTCGAGAGAATTTACAACTGCCAATCCTAAATCATTATGGCAGTGGACGCTTATTATTGCATCATCAATATTTTCCACATTTTGTTTTATGTAATCAATTAAATCCCCAAATTCATTTGGCTGTGCATATCCTACGGTATCAGGTATATTTACCACAACCGCGCCTTCATCTATAACTGCTTGGATTATTTTGCAAAGGTAGTCCTTGTCTGTTCTTGACGCGTCCTCTGCTGAAAATTCAACTCTATCAGTAAAGCTTTTAGCCAACTTGACTCCTTTCTTTGCCATCTCCAGTGCTTCATCCCTTGTCTTTTTCAACTTGTACTTAAGGTGCAAATCTGAAGTTGCGATAAACGTATGAATGCACGGTTTGGAAGAATATTTTACAGCATCCCATGCTTTTTGAATGTCTTTTTCAACAGTCCTGCAAAGTCCGCATATATATGGACCATCTACATTTTCTGCTATTAATTTTACGGCTTCAAAATCATCATTTGATGCTATGGGAAAACCTGCTTCCATTGTATCTATATTTAACTTTGCTAACTGGTGTGCAATCTTTAATTTTTCATCTATTGTAAGTGTTGCCCCCGGCGACTGCTCGCCATCCCTTAGCGTCGTGTCAAATATCTCTATATTTCTTTTTCCCATTTTTACCTACCTTTTTTAGACAAACCATACTCTTATTGAATACCATAGTGCACATAGATAAATAATGCACTTTCTTATAATAACAATAAAACTAAGTTTGCCAGTGATGTTTCAGATTTTAAATTTGAGATCATATTTTCTACTTTTTTTTGAAACATATATATTATTGCACGGATATTTTTTTAAGGCTTTTGCTTATGTTTTTCAACTAGTGATTCTATTGTCCCGCCCGTATTCTGAATATATTTAGCTATGCAAGCCGGCTTATTTGTCCAATCGTATATTTTTCTTTTTATTGATATTATTTCTTCCACTGTATTTGTTTTAACATTTGCATACACATAATCTGTCAAACTAGGGCATAAAACACACTCGCCGGATTTTAAAACAGCAATGCCATGACCTGCCACTGCACAATCTCCCAAAATAGTTCCTGTTGTCTGGTATTTGTCTGTATATTTTTTCGCAATTTTTTCAAGCTCTATTGTGCCATTGGGGCATATTTTTTCCCATTTTTTTCCAGCCATCCCTTTTTTCCCGGCAGTTTTGCAGCAGTAAACCAGCCCATGTTCATCGCACAATTTCTTGATTTTTTTAGGCTCTCTTTTATTCAACTCTGTTAAAACCGTTGCAATTTCTATTCTTTTTTCTTCATGCGGTTCCCTGCCGTAAACCAAAAGCAGGTTTTCAAGATTTTCTTTGAATGTTACGTATTCATTGCTTCCTGTCATTTTGTTGTAAATTTCCTCATCAAGAGAATCTATTTTGATAACAAGGGAAACGTCATGGCTGTAGAGAAATTCTATTTTTCTTTTGTTCAATACCGCAATGTTGGAATACACTATTGTTGTTAATCCAATGGCGTAGTTGTGTTTTATCAGATGATAAAAATCAGGATCAATTGTAGGTTCGCCTTCTCCTGCAAATATTACTGTTTTTAACCCATATTCTTTTAAGTTGCTTATCAGTTTTTCTCTCTGATTTGTTGTCAAATCCTTTCCTTTATCTTTGTGCGTAGCATTTCCGCAATATATGCAGCGATAATTGCATGCCTTGGTCAAATCGCAGCATAAATAAGTTATATAATTCTCAGAATATATTTTTTCGCTGTAATGGTATCCTTTTATAAGAACATTGCTACTAATCATATTCACTCATTATTTATATAATATTGTTTAATTTTTTAAGTACATTAGTCTAATTATTTTCAAATAATCACTTTACATATCTTTCCAAGTAAAGCTCTGCATTGAGCACGCTTGCTCCGACAGCTCCTCTTATTGCATTATGCCCTACACAGGCATATTTTATCCCGCCAAGTACATTATCAAATCTTATCCTGCCGACAGTCACCGCCATCCCGTTTTGCCTTCCCCTGTCATATCTTGGCTGAGGGCGAGAATTGTCTTCAACTATAACAATAGGGTTTTTTGGCGCAGAATAAAGTCCTATCTCCTGCGGAAGGGCTTTAAAATTTTTGAACACCTTTTTTGCTTCATCAATACTTTGCGGCTGTTTTTTCAGCTTGCAGAATATACATTCTGTATGCCCATCCAGAACATTGACGCGATTTGCAGATGAAGAAACCGCCATCAGATGATTCTCTATTTTTCCGTCGGAAAAAGTGCCGAGTATTTTCTGCGCCTCTGTCTCTATCTTTTTCTCTTCTCCCCCAATATAAGGAATAACATTGTCAAGAATGTCAAATGATGAAACTCCGCTCCTGCCGGCGCCGCTCAATGCCTGCATTGTGCTCACAATGATTTTTTCAATGCCATACACATCATCCAGAGGTTTTAGAGACAGAGCAAGCTGGATTACAGAGCAATTCGGGTTTGTAATAATCGCGCCATTCCATCCGCGGTTTTTCTTCTGAATCTCTATCATCTTTAGATGCTCTGGATTCACTTCTCCTATAACCAAAGGAACATCTGCGTCCATCCTGTGGGCAGAAGCATTTGAGCAGACAATAAAACCTTCTTCTGCGCATTTTATCTCAATTTCTCCTGCCAAATCTCCCGGCAATGCGCTGAATATGATATTCACATCATTTTTTTTTATTTTTTCAATTTCAGTGTTCCGAACAATCAAATCAGCTACATTTTCAGGCATAGGCGATTCCAATGCCCAGTCGCATACTTCCCTGTATTTTCGTCCAGCAGACCTTTGAGATGCTGTAAGCATCGTTATCTTAAAATAAGGATGATTCTCTAAAAAAGCAATAAATCTCTGCCCGACCATTCCTGTCGCTCCAAGTACCCCTACATTAATTTTTTCCATGGTAAATATATAATAATTTGATTACAGCATTAAAAAATTATGCACACTAATCCCAATAAATCAATTGCAGAATTTTTTGTTGTAATCCTATTTTATTTCTCCATTTATCAATTCCTCATGCAAGGCATTGACTGCCCTGTCCGCATCAATATCATCCACAACAAAAGTTATATTTATTTCTGATGCACCCTGTGAAACCATTTCGACATTGATTTTGTTGTTTCCTATAATTGTAAATATTTTCCCTAATATTCCGTACCTGTGCCTCATGCCTTCGCCAATGACGCAAATCAAGGTCTTGCCTTTTCTTGTTTCAACAGAAGAAAATTTAGTTAAATTGCAGATTGCCCTTTCAATTCTGCAATCAAAGTCGTTTTGCTCATCTACAGAAAGGGAGATATTTACCTCTGATGTAGATATCATGTCAACAGAAATATTTTCTCTTTTGAATGCGCCAAAAACTCTTGCTATGAATCCTGAACTGTTAAGCATCTTTAATGAACGAATATTGATTATTGAAATATTTCTCTTTGATGAAATTGCCTTGATTGGTGCATCTGTTTTTGGAGAATTGTTTAAAATCTCTGTAAAAGAATCTGTATTGAAAGAATTAATCACCTTCACGCAAATGTTTTTTTCCATCGCAGGCTTTATAGTTTTTGGATGCAGAACATATGCGCCGAAGTAGGCAAGTTCGCTTATCTCATTAAAATCAATTTTTCTAATTACTCTTGCGTTTTTTACTATTCTGGGGTCTGCTGTCATTATGCCGTCCACATCAGTGTAAATGCGAATTTCCTCAGCATCAAGCGCTGCGCCGATAATTGAGGCAACGTAATCTGAACTTCCCCGCCCAAGAGTTGTTGTTTTGCCATTTAGCGCAGTTCCGACAAAGCCAGAAAAAATAACTGCATTATCTTTCAGTGCAGGCAAAATCACTTTTTTTAGCACAGTATTCGTCCTGCTGAACAAGACAGCTCCATCGCCGAAATTTTCGTTCGTGAATATTAAATTGTCGTCTCCGTGAAAAATTTTTGCATTTAAATCCATTTCCTCTATTGCGCATGATAAAATAAATGCAGAAAATTTTTCTCCAAAACCGGAAATGTAATCAATGTCCTCCTGAAGCTGCACTTTTTTTTCTTGTACAATAAGCAGCCTTTTTTCTATGCAATCGCAAAACGATTTCAATACACTCTTATCCTTTCCGCTCGGCTTTTTTATCTGCTCCAATATAGTCATATGTCTTGAATACAAATTATTAATTGCATTATCAACAAAGGTTGGCTCCCTTGCAGTTTTTATAAGAAAATTTGTTGTATCTCCAATTGCAGAAACTACTACTACTACATCGCTCTCTTTTTTGATTTTTCGTATAATCCCTGCAACATTCTTTATTCTTTCTGCATTTGCAAGCGAACTTCCCCCGAATTTTGCTACAATTGTCATAATTTTAATTTCTGCAATCGCCCTGCCGCTTCTTTTGTTTTTTCAATCGAAGGCACAAGAGCAATCCTTACGTAATTCTCTCCTGGATTTGTTCCGTTTGAGGAATTTGCAAAAATTTCTCCCGGCGATGCTATTATGCCGCACTGCTGAAGCAATTTTTTTGCAAATTCCGTCCCGGACATGTTTTTTGCTTTCTGCCAGATGTAAAATGTGGCTTTGGGGCTATTTGTATTAAGTCCTATTTTTTCAAAAGCATCAATCATAATATCTCTTTTTTCTTTGTATTCTGCTCTCATATTTTCAACATGCATTTCATCCGCTAATGCCGCAATCGCAGCTTCCTGAATAAAATTTGGCGTTCCTGAATCAACATTTGCCTTCAACTTTTTGAAGACAGAAATTATGTTTTCATCTCCTGCAACCCAGCCGATACGGTATCCTGTCATTGCGCTCCTCTTCGACAGAGAATTGAAGACAACAACGCCTTCTGTTGCAGCTTCAAGCAGACTTGCAGATGGCTCTTCAAAATATATTTCACTGTAGGGCTCATCTGATGCCAAAATTATATTATGGTTATGGCAAAAATCCACGGCTTTCCTGTAAAATTTCTTTGTTGCAATCTGGCATGTTGGATTATTTGGGTAATTCATCCACATTATTTTTGCCTTATTTAAAATACCATTGGGTATCTTGTCAAAATTAGGATAAAAATCATTTTCTTCTGTCAGATCCATATAGTACGGTGTGCCTCCGGCAAACAAAGTTCCTCTCTCATAGGGAGGATAGCCTGGATTTGGACAAAGAACCACATCACCCGGATTTAAAAACGCAAGAGGAAAATTAAATACTGCTTCCTTTGAACCTAAATTGGACACAACCTGTGTTTTCGGATTCAGTTCAACATTAAATCTTTTTTTTGTGTATTGGCAAATAGCATCAAGGTAATTAGAAGAGCCTAATGTCGACGGATACCCGGAACATTTATGCCTGTCAATTGCCTGTTTTGCGGCATCTCTTATAAATTTCGGCGTGGGCGCAGTAGGATCCCCTACGCCAAAATCAATTATGTCAACTCCTTCTTTTATCAATTCATTCTTGATTTTGTCTATTTCATCAAATGCATATCCTCCGATTGATGCAATGTTTTTATTTGCTTCTACTTTCATAAATTCCACTCTCCTCTAAATACAAATTCAGCAGGGCCTTCCATATAAACACAGTTGTCCTCTTTTCTCCATTCAATATTCAATCCTCCTCCTTTTAACTGGACAGTTACATCCCTCTCTGTTTTACCATTCAGGACGCATGCAACAACAGAGGCGCATGCCCCGGTTCCGCATGCAAGAGTCTCTCCTGCTCCTCTTTCCCAAACCCTCATTTGGATATGGCTTTTGTCAATTATTTTTACAAGTTCAGCATTTATTCTTTCGGGAAACATTTTGTGATTTTCCAGTGCCTTGCCTATTCTTCCAAACCCCTCAAAATTCACATCGTCCACAAACGCAATGCAATGCGGATTCCCCATGGAAACGCATGTTGCATGAATCTCTTTGCCATCTGCATAAATCAATTCATCAATCACTTTTTCTTTGCTAAAATTTGTCGGGATTTGCTTTGCATCCAATATCGGCTCGCCCATATTTACTTTTGCCGAAAAAGTCTGGTTTTCAAGTGCCAACTCGATTGTTTTTATTCCTCCTTCTGTTTCAACGCTCAATCTCTCTTTTTGCGCAATGCCTGCTTCGTACAAATACCTCGAAACGCATCTTATCGCATTGCCGCACATCTGAGCTTCGCTCCCATCGGGGTTGAATATCTTCATTTTTGCATCAGCAATTTTTGAAGGCATTATCAAAACAAGCCCGTCCGAGCCAACACCAAAATGCCTGTCGCTCATTTTTATTGCCAGATTGGTCAAATCAACACCGTCCAGTTTATATTTAAAGCAGTTAATGTATATGTAGTCATTGCCAAGACCGTGCATCTTTGTAAATTTAATCTTCATTTTTTTACCCCAAAAATTTTCTTATAAATCCTGCTTTTACAATATCCTCCCTGATTGTTTCCTCTTTTCCTTTCCTGAATTTTTCCATGATATCTGAAGTCAAATTATTGTGCTCTTTATCCGTCGGAATCCCTGAGATATTCAATGCCCTCTTTACAGATTCAGATACTTCTCTTGAGAAATACTTTAAATTATCTGCATTTAAATATTTCAATGAATCTGCCAAATCCTCGCTATATGTCGGATATGCACGGTAAATTATCGCAATGTCTCTATCATCGAGTGCGCCAAGCCCTAAAATCTCCGGCGGCAATCCTAAAGAATAAAGCGAAGCAGTGAATTTTATCGCACGCGGAAGATGCACATCAGCAGTTTTTCTCGAATAGCCAAATAATCCTATATGCAGCTTTCTCTTCCTCCTTGAAGGAACATGCAATGATATTTGATTTATCATCGGAGCCAAATCTTTAATCTCTCTTTGATAGCGGACAGAGGTCTTTTCAATTATCTCAAGCAATGCCTCTTCATCCACAGAAAAAGGGACATCTCTTTTTGAATTATTGAACTGACCTATTGCTTTTGTTACAACATTGCTGTCATAGTCGTATTTGAATGCAGACTGGATTGTGAATGTCTGGATGCTAGGAAATTCCTTCAATATATTTGCCACATTTGTCGGCTTTAGATTTCCCCTGAACGGTGCTGAACCGGCGCCTATCATTACAGGAATGTCCAAAGATAATTTATTCTCCAGTTTATGAATCCTTTGAAGAGCAATTTTTATTATGAGCGTTGCTGAAAGAGAGCCATAATTTAAGGCAGGGTCGCTTCTGGCAAGCCATACTCTCTGGTACCCTTCCGGTCTTTGACTGTTGATGTATTCTTCTGTAATCCTATCGCAGGATAGCATTGCGCTTTTGGTCTCAAACAACGGCATAACCCTTATCTTTGACGGACAAAACCTGCCTATCCACTCGGAAATTTTAATATCTCCATTTGTGAGGGATATATTCTGCTTTCCTGAAACATATTTTTTATAGTACTCGGATATCCGGATTAGTGATTTTGAAGAAGAAACCATTGGAATACTCACTTCAAATAAAGGAGCAACATCATCATGGTATATTGCATTTGATATATCAAAACTTCTTGGAATGGACTCAAGCACTTCAAACAAAATTTTTGCTTCATTTTTTTCAACCTCAGGGTTCGGAACCCTCAAAAGCATGAAAACATCCTTTCCCAGATGATTTTCCCGGAAAAAAGAAGAATACCTGGTCAATAGCTTTTTTATTACAAAATTGTCCACTTCCTTTCCCTCGCAATCCCACAACTGCTCTTTTATATTAAGATTAGAAAAAGAATAAAATGCCTCTTTTATTTCATCATCTCCTTCCATCACAATGTTGTCTGAAAAAAACGGGGCTTGCACATTATCCGGATGCTGTGTGCTCATGCAGCGCGCAATATTGTATTTTGTCATATCAAATCCTCAAACTTTTGCCTTTTTCTTATTATTCTGGATTCTCCCTGCTTTACTAAAACCTCTGCCGGAAGCCTTCTTGAATTGTAATTTGAAGCCATGGAAAATCCATAGGCGCCAGCCTGCATGATTGCTAGAATATCGTCTATTTTAATTTTAGGCAAACTTCTCTCTTCAATTCCATTTTCTCCCTGCGTAAAAACATCTCCGCTTTCGCATACATTTCCCGCAACAACTATTTTTTCTTCTTCATCTTCCATATTGCTTGCGTTCAATATATGATGATAGCTTCCATACATTGCAGGTCTTATGAGATGATTGAACCCTGTATTTATTCCTGCAAAAACATAGTTTGGCGTTGATTTTTTATTCACGACTTTTGCCAGCAGGAAACCAGATTCCGCTACAATATATCTCCCGGGCTCTAAGCATAAATACAATTCTTTTCCATAATCCCGGCAAAAATCATTGAATTTGTCTGATATTGATTTCCCGAATTCCGCAATATCCAATTGTTTTTCTTTTGGATGATATGGAACTCCAATCCCTCCGCCGAAGTCAACAAATTCCAGATTGTCAAATTCTTTGGCTGTCTTTAGCAAAACATCCATTGCAAGCAGAAATTTTGAAGTATCTAAAATGCCGGAGCCAATATGCTCATGTATCCCGACAATCATTAAATTGTATTTTTTGACCATTTGCTTTATTTCATCTATTTTGTTAAAATAAATCCCGAATTTTGAATTAGGGCCTCCTGTTATGCAATGGTCGTGATGACCTGCGCCGACATCGGGATTAATCCTAATGGAAATTTTTGAATTTGGATTTAACTTTCCATACTGCTCAATCTGATCCAATGAACCAATATTTACCAAAATATCATTTTCTATGCAATACTTAAAATCTTCTTTTGATGTATTATTTCCTGTAAACAATATTTTTTCACTCGAAAAACCTGCTTTTTTGCTCAGATATATTTCTTCAGGGCTTACTGCATCAATGCAGCTGCCTTCATTATTTAACAGCTTTAAAATTTCTATATTTGTATTTGCTTTAGCAGCATAATATAATTTCTTTTTTGGATAAACAATGGCATCTTTTAGTTTATTGTATTGCTCTATAATTTTGTCCTCTTCATATACGTACAAAGGACTTCCGAATTTTTCAATTAACGCCTCTGCCGACACACTGCCCAAAAATAATTTGTTGTTTATAGTCTCCATTTTGCCCCCCTTAGTAAATATAAGATTTAAAAATATATAAATGTTAGTATCCTAAGTTTGACATATGTTATCCTGATTTAATTCCCTTCCCTCAAATCGAATACATGAGGAAATTAAATCAAAAGAAAATCAAGTGGATTATAAGACAAAAAATAAACGGCATGAAAAACGTAAACATAGCACGAAGCCAAAATATCAGCACCAGAAGAGTAAAACAATTATACTCCAAATACGAAAAAACAGGCATTACGCCTGTACTAAAAAAACCAGGAAAGAAAACAATGATTATTCCTGAAAAATACATAAAACTAATTATAAAGCATACAAAGAGTATAATATAAGCCTTCTTGCATTAGAAAAAATAATACAAAGAGAGCATAAGATTCATATACCTCACAATACAATATACGAGCATATGCTCGATAAAGGGCAAATAATAGAAAATCCGAAAAAGAAAAAACAGCGCAAGTGGGTTCGATATGAAAGAGAGCATTCTTTGTCTTGAATATAATGAAAGACAAGTCATTGCCTTTCTTGATGACGCATCAAGAAAGATACTTTCCTGCATGGAATTTGACAATGCGACCACAAAAAAACTCAATAATTGCTTTGAACAAAGCAATAGAATCTGCTAAAAATTATGGAGGATTGAGCAAGTTATAAGTGATCATGGAACTCAATTCACTGCAAATAAGAAAGACAAAAAAGGAAGAGCAGAACACACCTTTGAGCAATATCTCGAAAAACAAGGCATTGAACAGGTGCTTGCAAGAGTAAAGCATCCTCAAACCAATGGCAAGATGGAACGCTGGTTTGGATGCTACAAACAGCATAGGGATAGATTTGATAAATTGGAAGATTTTGTTAATTGGTACAATGATAAGCGACCGCATATGAGTTTGAAGTTCAATAAAGCAGAAACGCCATTCAAGGCGTTTATAAGAAAAATTCGTCAGGAAATATGGTTTGGATTTGCTGTGAGGCTGTTTAATTGGCGAGATTATGGGAATTTATAAAAATATGACCATTATAGAAAATAGAGGGAAAATATTTCGGGATACGGCAATAAGATAAGTTGAATTGTCTTCTTAAATTATCTTTACAAAATCGTTACTTCTTAAATACTCTGTATATTAATACAGCATAAAGCACTATAAACACACTGCAAAAATGCCATACATGCGCTCTAACAAATGTTGAAAAATAAGCGCCTATCACAATGCCAAACAGAACCAGTACAATTTTGATGAGGGCAAAATCCCAGATAGTCAACTTACGAATCTTCTTTTCGGACCATTCTATTAATCCCATAAAATTACCTTATAGCTAAACAGAGTTCAAATATTTAAGCTTTTCTTTAGGCAATCAA
>QMVB01000020.1 GCA_003660905.1 Candidatus Nanohalarchaeota archaeon
CTCTTGAATATACCTGCAGCAGTGTGATGAATCCCAGTGGAGATTTAGAAAGCATTATACAGAACTTAAACAAGATTACCTTTGAAAGCGACAAGTGCTACATTGAAAGCGGGGATGACAATGATGAAAATATATACCTGAAAAAGGGCAAGTCAAAGGAAATAGATGTTGTATGCGACGCAGGCGCGACATCGAAAAAAGAGCACATAATAAAAATAACAGCTTATTATGATTATTATTTTGACTCCAACAAAATAAAAGTAAATGTAAGGGGTACAAAATCCGCTGCTGGTAGAACAGACGGAACTGCACACTTGAGAGATGCTGCCGGAACAAAATTGATTGAAAAAATGAATCTCTCCGATGCATTCACGTCACCATACATAACTGTGCAAATAAACCAGGACGAGGACGAAAATCTTCCATTTGAATCAGTAGAAACAATCTCATCAGAAAAAATACATGGATTAACAACAGATGTATTGGTCAAAGCAGTAGTTATGCCCGGAAGTTATGTTGATAAGAATGTGCTGCTTGAAGATGTTGGGGATATGTATATTTCTGATTCAGGTCTTCTGGATCATTTTACGCTCGCTGACCTGGATAGAATAGACCAAAACAATAATCCTCCAAATGTTATTTCAAAGCAATATTACTACTATAACAGAGATGCTCAAAGAGCAAGAAACATTGCCCAGAGAAAAGTTGAGAGGGACGGAGGAAATCTTGCAGACTATATGCCTGATGAATACAGCCCTTATCCTGAAGATGAATTGGGGATTGTTCATGAATTAAATTGCAACCCTAATGCAGGTCATCTCCAACTCAAAGACATGGATTCAATAAACGGGATTGATGATATAGAATCAAGCACAAGAGGAGACACAAAAGCATTTGAATGGCAGAAAATCAATACGAAAATAACAAAAATAAAAGTTCCCCACTGCGGGGAAAGGACAATAGATGAATTGACAGACGGGAAACTGACATTCATTGACCTGAGCCAAATTTACATGAATCAACTGGCTGATGTATCTTTTATCGGGGCAGACGAGGATTATGTCAATTTTGTTGTGGATGGCATAGATGACAATGAAAAGAAAGTTGTTGGATATATAAGAGATATACAGATAAGCAATTTTGCCACTTGTACTGCAGAATCAAAGAGCACAGCAACGCCTGAATGCAGAAATACATGCAATACTGCCGGAACATCTAATTCCGCATGCTTCAGCCCCAAAGGATCATCCCTAAATACTGCAAATACAGGAGAGTATACATATATCTGTTACAATAACAGGCTGTACATGGCGAAAGAAAGTGGAGGAATAAGTATAGGGAACGGATGCAACGACGGATATAAGTGCGTATGCTATGACACCATCCACAGCATGGATGATGAAACAGTCTTGTTTTGCCCTCAATTTGAATAGCTTATTAATAATTTATTATATTACATTATATATGAAAATCATAAAACTCCATATTAAAAAAGACAGCGTCATCAAGCCGGAAAGCACAGAAGACATCTACGCTCTTTTGCAAATCATAAAACCGGGCGACATAGTCGGAGCAAGAACACTTAGAACCGAGCAAAAAACATCAAAGAAAAAAAAGATTCCAATCTTCCTGAAACTCCAAATTGAAAAAACAGGATTATCCGAGGAAGGAAACATCCTGAACCTAAGCGGAAAAATCATTGAAGCAAAAGATGTCATTCAAAAAGGATATCATACAATTCACATAAAGCCAAATGATGTATTTAGGCTGGAAAAAAAATGGAATGTAATTGAAATGACTGAACTGAAGCAAAGCGCAAGGGAGAGGCAGATAAATCTCCTTGTCGTAAACTTGGATGAAAGAAGCGCGCTTGTTGCCAAAGGCGGCGAGAAAAGGATTGTTCCGATATGCACTATAAAAAAAGAAAATGCCGGAAAGCATTATGAAAGAAAGGATGAGGGAAAATATTTTGAAGATGTGTTTAGTGCAATAAAAGAGCATATTGAGCAGGCAGAGTATATGATTATTGCAGGACCGGGTTTTGCTCCCCAGGATTTTTACAAATTCATAAAAGAGAAAAAGAGAAATTATGCTGAAAAATTATTAAAAAATACAATTGTTGATGTAACAAGCATTGTCGGGAAAACCGGGCTGAATGAAATTGTAAGCCGCGGCATACTGGACAGAATCATAAACAACTCAATATTGTCTGAGCAGGCAAAACTAATTAAATCTGCATTTGACACTCTTGCAAAAACACCCCATTTAGTAACCTATGGAAAAAAAGAGGTTGCAGAAGCAATCAGGGAAAAAGCAGTTGAATCTCTTTTGATTTCAGATAAAATTGTAAAAGACAGCAAAATAGAGCAAATTGTAAAAGAAGCAAAAAAAATACATTCTGAAATTCATATAATCAATTCCTGCCATGAAGCAGGAGAGCGGCTGTATGATATGGGCGGGATAATCGCGCTGTTGAGGTATAGGATTGACTGAAAAGTTTGCTTTAAAAAATTAAACGCACTCTTCTATTATGACAATTACTATACTTGGCACATCACATATCGCAGGAGAGGCAAAAGAGAGGATAAAAAGAGCAATTGAGGAAAAACACTTTGACTGCGTTGCTGTGGAGCTTGATATGGATAGGTATTATGCACTGAAAAACAAGCCGCAGGACGGACACAAAGACAGCACATATATTGACAGGAAAAATCTTTTGCAGTCAATGATTGTAGCCCTGCTTATGAAACTGCAAAACAATCTTTCCGAGCATACAGGGATAGGGGCAGGAGAAGAAATGCTCTTTGCCGTAAATGAAGCAGAAAGCAGGCAAATACCTGTAAAGTTGATTGACCAGCACATAAACACAACCCTCTCAAAACTCTCGGCAATTTCATCAATGGAGCGAATAAATTTTTTGATATATCTTGTCGGCGGAATAATCGCTCTGCCTTTTTTGCCTGTGTTATCTGTTTTTAGCAAAAAGACAATTGACTTAAATAAAGTTCCTGAAAAAGAGATGGTCTCTGAACTGATAACTGAATTCAAAAAAAAATTTCCCCAGACATTCAATGTCCTTGTTGAAGAGCGCAATGCTATAATGTCAGAGAAAATAAAAAAGCTGGGAGAAACCTATAAGAATATCCTTGTAGTGGTCGGGGCAGGGCATCTTGAAGGCATGAAAAAGATTTTATCAGATAAAATTACATATGCTCCTGCTTCAAAATAATTGAATTTCTGTCGTAAATAAACTGTGAAATTTTGCAAGGAAGTTTATTTTCGGCATAAAGAATTTTGCACTAAACTAATCTAAATATTAATTTGCAAAATTATTTTTCTGTACTTTTTCAAGAACGGGCTTAATTTTCTTTCAGGAGATTTCATATTTTTTAGTTTCTCCTTAATCTGCTCATCTGTCAATTTTACATTAATGCTCCTGCCCGGATGCTTATTTCTATTATACCTCTATCTTTTATTGCGCCAATATTTCCGCTAAGATATGCTTCCGGCTCAATATGACTGATGCATAGTCCGCTTGTTCCGCCTGAAAATCTGCCGTCTGTTATCAGGGCAATTCTTTTAAATCCTGCTCTTTGATTGCATCTATTGGAGTCAGCATTTCGGCATTCCTGGCGCACCGCAATGTCCCTGAAAAGAGAGAACCACTACATCCGTCAAAGGAATGCTCAATGTCATTATCTCTATGTTACCGGCAATGTGGTCTCGTGATAGGAGGGGATAATCTCATTTCAACGTGCATTGCAATACCATCACATACAACACCCGGGACACCCCCTCTAACAGAACTCCGCCGGCATCCCTGATTCCGTGCTTGACTTCCTTTGTTAATTCATTCAAATGAATATCGGATTATGTTGTTGTAGCTGTTTGCAACCTCCTATAAATGATTTTGAAAAGTCTTCTTTTTTTAATCCCGCGCTCATCAGCAGTGCCCCGTAAGGGAGAGTTTCTATGCTGTTTTTTAAGATGTCTGATTTCATGCTTTATTTGGATAATTATAAAAATGTAATTGTGGTAAAATCTCCAAATTTGCTCATAAATCAATTCTAATCGTCACATCCTTCCCGGAAATCCTCCTAAGTCCATTCTCTAGTTCTTTTACCTTCAACAATATATCCTTATCGACTTCAGGAACAGATTTTTCCAATCCCGCCATATTCTCTTTTTCTGTCGCTATTGTCTCCTTTAAAGCCGCAAGTTCATGCTCTGTTGATATTATTCTTTCGCTTATATCTCTGTTCTTTATAGAGTTGCTTATCTCTTCTGCCTGTCTTTTAGTTCGTTCATAGCCAACAAGAAGGTCTTTTAATTCTTCGTGATTTTTCAGCCGGCTCATATGATGGAGTATCTTTTCTTCCTGTTTTTTATCCTTTAGAAGTATCATTCCTTTTTTTATCATATCTTCTGCATTGAGAAGTATTTTGTCAAGAATTTTCATGTCATTGTCCTTAATTAATGCTTCTACGGGAGAGTCAATATATAAGGCAAGAGTATTTTTCTCTTCTTTGCTTAGCCCTGCGCTGTCTCTTTCGTATTTTTTCATGGTCTTTGACAGGGGCGAGAACATGTTGATTATTGTGTTTCTTATCGTGTCTGTTTCTTCTTCAAGACATTTGAGTTTTTCTTCTTCTTTTTTTAGGGTTTTTATCTCTTCGCCGGTGTTGAGGCAATCAAGTTCTTTAATCACTTCTTCTTTTTTTCTTTGGAGTTCATTAAGGCTTTCTTTGCTTTTCTTTTGGCTTTTGAAAATAGTCTTCTTTTTGGCTGCAAGGCCATGCACTTCTCTTATGCTATTTTCCGCCTGCTCAATCATCTCTATTTTTTCTTTGTTGCTGTCCAGCTCCTTTATCGACTGGTCTGCGATATGCCCTATCTCTCTTAAACTGCTTATTGCTTTTTCCATCTCGTCGAAAAAAAGCATGTTCGCAAAGTAGATGTTTTTGTGCGTATCCTTTAGCAGTACATTCATATCATCTATAAGAGATTTATAGAATTCCCTGATTTTCGGCGCCTCTTTTGTGGATGGAAATGCAACATTATTTTCAAATGTCTTTACTTTTCTTAAAAAAGCAGCCCTGTTGCCGAGCATAAGTTTTCTTGGTCTGTCTTCTGAAGGTTCTTCAGGCACTGCTTTTTCCAAAACATCAAGGTTCTTATCAAGGTCTTTGAAATAGTCTTTGATGTCTTTTATGGAGCGGTCTGTCATGTCGTTTATTGTTTTAAGGAAAGGCGCGGCGGTTTTCTTAAGAAATTCATCTGCCTGCTCAAATTTTAGCGTTACGCAGAGGGGTTTTTCTTTTGTCTCTTCAGTCTTTTCTCTTTTCCCGAATATTCTTTCCAGAAAGTTCATTATATTATTTTTTAGTTTAAGTTTATTAAATGGTGTGTAAAAATCACAGCATATCGCTTCAATCACAATAAACACCTCTGCATTGGAACGAACACACATTAAATTCAAATCCGACTCGTGCCCGATTGCTGAATGGATGCGGATTTTGGACTCATTATCATACCAGAAAATCGTCCCGATGCCCTATACTTCCTTTACCTTATTACTTCTTTTATTATCGGGCTCATTTTTAAAGAGAAATTTTAAAAAACCCTTTTAAACAATCTCTCTATTAATCAACTATGACGAAACCACAACTCCTCCTCCCAGCAAAATCTTTCCCGTCCCTAAAATGCGCCCTGAAATACGCAGACTGCATTTACTTCGGAACAACAGACATCACAATGCGAAAGAGGACAGGATTCAAAAAAAGCCAGATAAAAAAAGTCGTCCAAATGTGCCATGAAAAAGGCAAAAAAGCATATCTGACAGTAAATACAGTAGTCTACAACAAAGACATAAAGAAACTCCAAAAAATAATCAGCATTGCAAAAGAGGCAAAAGTTGATGCATTAATTGTCTGGGACCCCGCGGCAATAGAGATTGCAAAAAGCAAAAACATGGAAATCCATATTTCCACGCAGGCAAATATTTCAAACTATCAATCCTGCAATTTCTATCAAAAATTGGGCGCAAAAAGAATTGTCCTGTCAAGAGAATTAGAATTAAAGGAGATAAAAAAAATAAAAAAAGATACATCTGTTGAAATTGAGGCATTTGTCCATGGCGCAATGTGCATATCGATTTCAGGCAGATGCCATTTATCCACTTACCTGACGGGAAAAAGCGCAAACTGCGGCGAGTGCACCCAGCCATGCAGGAGAGAATATTTCCTGACCAATGCAGAGGGAGAAAAAATACAATGCGACGGAAAATACCTCTTGAGCGCAAAAGATTTATGCATGATAGAATACATGCCTGAATTAATCAAGGCAGGGATTGATGCTTTTAAGGTAGAAGGACGATTAAGGGATGCAAGATATGTATCTGTCGTCGGGAGATGCTACCGCGAGGCAATAGATTCTTATTTCAACAAAACATTCACAAAGCAAAAAGCAAAAGAATGGAAAAATCAGCTTGGAGAAGTCTACAATCGCGGGTTTTCCACAGGATTTTATTTCGGAAACCCCGGGAAAGAAGATTTAACCCTGCATAATGCAGGCAATGTATCAAAGAAGAAAAGGATTTTCTGCGGGTATGTGGACAACTATTATTCAAAGGCAAAAGTAATGGAAGTTCGTCTTACAGACAACTCTTTGAAAATCGGAGATGAGATGATTGTCGAGGGCAATACAACATATATCGAGGGAAAAATAGAGTCAATTACACTGGAAGAAAAATTTGTAGATAAAGGAGAAAAAACACAGATTGTCGGAGTAGGATTAAATGAAAAGGCGAGGAAAAATGATAAAGTATATATTATCAAAGATGCCAAATGATCCATGAACAAAAAAGAGGATTTAATTAAGTACTGGATTGACGAAAATATAGTTTCTGATAAAAGAATAATTGATGCATTCAGAACAATAAATCGGGAAAATTTCGTGCCGGAAGAATACAAAAATCAGGCATATGATGATTATCCATTATCTATAGGAAAAGGACAAACTATCTCACAGCCGACAACTGTTGCAATAATGACATTTCTTCTTGAGCCAAAAGAAAACCAGAATATACTTGAAATCGGGACAGGTTCGGGATACCAGGCGGCAATTCTTGGCAAAATTGTCGGCAAAAACGGAAAAATAACCAGCATTGAGATTATACCGGAACTTGCAGAATTCGCAAAAAAGAATCTTGAAAAAGAAAGCATAGAAAATGTTGAAGTAATAAATGCTGATGGCTCGTTCGGATACAAAAAGGAAGCCCCGTACGACAGGATAATAATAACTGCCGGAACTCCAAAAATTGCAGAAACATTAATTTCCCAGCTAAATGACAATGGCATAATTGTAGCTCCCGTAGGTCTTGATATATATTCTCTTGTTATGACAAAATTGATAAAAAAGCAAAAAAAGACAGTAAAGGAAGAGCACGGGATTTTCTCTTTCGTGCCGCTAAAAGGAAAAGACGGCTTTGGAAATTAATTTTTAAATTTTAACAACACATAGAAGCATGGATTTTGAAATCTCAACAAAGGGCTTTGCAGACATAATTGACATTACAGGAAATGTAAGCGAAGCAATTGAAAAATCAGCAGTAAAGGATGGAATTTGCCTTGTTTTCTGCCCGGGTTCAACTGCTGCAATTACGACAATTGAATGCGAAGAAGGCGCAATCGCCGATTTGAAAAGAGCGCTAGAGAAAATTGCGCCAATGGATTCAGACTACCAGCACAATAAAAAATGGGGCGACGGCAATGGCTATGCTCATGTAAGGAGTGCTTTGTTCAATCCTTCCTTTTGCTGTCCTGTCGAAAATGGCAAACCTGTTCTTGGAACATGGCAGCAGATTGTGTTTATTGATTTTGACAACAAGTCAAGAAAAAGGCGGATTATTGTAAAAATTAAATGACCTGATTGATTCAATCAGGCATCTTTTATTGTGATTTTCTCAATTATTACAGGTTCAACAGGTTTGTCCATAGCGCCGGTTTTCACATTGCCTATTTCCTTTAAGATATCTTCCCCTTTAATTATTTTCCCGAAAACTGCATGTTTGCCGTCAAGCCAAGGTGTTGGAACCAATGTAATAAAAAACTGGCTTCCTCCTGTATTTGGTCCTGCATTTGCCATTGAAAGAACACCTGCACTGCTGTGCTTAAGTTCAGGATGGAATTCATCTTTGATGGCGTATCCCGGTCCGCCTGTCCCGTCGCCTTTTGGGCATCCTCCTTGTATCATAAAGTCCTTGATGACCCTGTGAAATGTCAGATTGTCGTAATACTTCTTGTTTGCCAAATCAATAAAATTCTTTGTTGTTATTGGCGCCCTTTTTTCAAATAATTCAAATTCCATTGTCCCGTGGTTTGTCTGAATTACTGCAATTCTATTTTCCATAATATTATCTTTCAGCGTGGTTGCTGAATTATTTACTTTTTGTTCTGCTATATTGCCGGAAGTGCATCCTGATGCCAAAACCAGCAGAATTAAAAGACCAAATATAATTTTTTTCATATTATATATTAAAATAGGCATATTATTTTAAGCTTTATTTGTTATTCCTGAGTATTTTCGCTTTCCTGATTTTTTTTGACTGTTAAATCTGCCTCCGGAACCACTGGACTTTCTTTGACCGCCGAACCTGCCTCCGGAACCACCAGAACTTCTTTTGCCTCCAAATCGACTGCCTGTTCTGCCTGAATTCTGGACTTTTTTTAGCTTTACTTTTTCTATAAAGGGCATTTGCTCTCTTTTAACATCAACGTCATTATTTCTGAGCACCCTTCTAAAATTAACAAAATCCCTGTTTGCAAGAATATTTATTGCCTTTCCGTCTTTTCCTGCCCTTGCTGTTCTTCCTATTCTATGGATATATTCTTTGCTGTCTGAAGGGATGTCGTAATTATACACATGCGTAACTCCCGGTATATCAAGACCACGTGCCGCTACATCAGTGCATACAAGAGCATAAACCCTCTGGGAAGTAAAATGCTTCATGGTCTTGCTTCTCTTCTCCTGCGTAAAACCTCCGTGCATAGCAGATGCCTCTATTCCTGAAAATTTCAGGTTATCTGCGACAAAATCCACATTCCGCCTGCTGTTGCAGAAAATCATTACAAGCCCTTTTTTTTCATTCCTCAACAAATGAACCAGAAGTGAGAATTTTAACTCGTCCTCCACTTCGTAAAAAACCTGGGTTAGTTTTTTCGTATCAACATATTCTTCTGCAGAAACCTTTACAGGAGATTTCATGTATTTTTTGGAAAGTTCTGTTATCCTTGGAGGCATTGTTGCAGAAAACAACAGCGTCTGCCTGTAGTCCGGGCATTGCCGCATTATTTTTTCAACATCATCAATAAATCCCATGTCCAGCATCCTGTCTGCTTCATCCAGAACAAATGTTTTTATCTTGCTAAAATTGATTGTTCCCCTGGCCATATGGTCAAGTATTCTTCCCGGAGTTCCGACAACAATATCTGCGCTTCTTAATTTATCAATCTGCGGGTTTATTGAAACGCCGCCATAGACAACAACTATCTTTAATGGCAGGTATTTTGAAAACATCCTTATGGCTTCACTGACCTGCTCTGCCAATTCCCTTGTCGGCGTTAAAATCAATGTCTGTATCCCTTTCTTTTTCTCTGTCGTCTTAAGGATGCCTACTGCAAAAGCAAGCGTCTTCCCTGATCCTGTAGCAGATGCAGCTATGATGTCTTTGCCTTCAAGAACAACAGGAATTGCTTTTTCCTGTATATCAGTGGGCTTCTCGAATTTTTCATCTTCTATTACTTTTAATACTGGTTCTGTAATACCCAGTTTTATGAATTTTTCCATACTATTGTAAAAATTAATCTCTTATTTACCTCTTATTTGTATATTCAATCATTATAGAATACCCTGTTTTAAAAGCCTTTCGATACTTTATTTTATATATTCACCAATTCTCCTGTTCTTGTCCTTCTTTTAGAACAAAAGTGAGGCAGGTCTTTCACTATATCATAGCTGAATACAGGTCCGTCAACGCAAACCCTATAGCCGGAAAAAGAGCAATTGCCGCATAATCCAATGGCGCATTTCATGTATCTTTCAATCGAGACATAGGTCTGGGCAGGGATATTTATCTTATCTGCAACTGCCTTTATCATCCTTTCAGGACCGCAAACAGCATAATTATACTTATCTGAAAATTCTTCATCTGTATCTATAATCATGCCTTTTTTTCCAAAAGAGCCGTCCTCTGTAAATATATTTAACTCAATGTCATTTTGTTCTGCCAATTGAATAAAATCTTTTAGAAACAAGACATCTGTTTTGCTTCTGCATCCCAGGTAAATGCTTTTGATTTTTTCAATATTTTTATTTATAAAGAATTTTAAAGGAGCGATGCCGCATCCTCCTCCGAAAACATAATATGGCTTTTCAAAATTATTGTATCCTTTGCCATAAGGTCCCCTGAGCCATAATTTGTCGCCTTCTTTTAAGTTAAATGTTTTTTCTGTGAACGGACCTATTTTTTTTATTGTAATCTCATCCGGAGCGCTGAAAGAGATGGGCTTTTCATCAACTCCAGGGAGCCATACCATGGCAAATTGCCCCGGGATGACATTGTCAAATGAGCGATCAAAAATGAAAGTTTTATTGGATTCATTGTGCGTTATTATTTTTGTGATTTTTACACATTTGTATTTATTATCCATCTAAACACCCCACAATCTCGTCAAAACTTATATTTTCCTTTTCTATATATTTCAACACATCTTTCCACATATTGTTTACAAATTTGGCAACCTGCCCTGCATCTTTGTGCAAAAGAGAAGTTCCTATCCCAAAAATAGACGCCCCTGCAATTGCATATTCAAGAATATCTTCCCATTTTGAAATCCCGCCGTATGCAATGAGTTTTACATCTTCTTTTGACGCAATTTTATAGACATCATTTACCATTTTCATGGCTTTTGGTTTTATTGCCTCCCCGCTCATGCCTCCTGCAAAACCTGCCAGAATGGGTTTTCTTGAATAAATATCCACTGCAAGCCCGGGACCTAATGTATTGCCGCATGCAATGTAGTCAACATAATCCACAATGGATTTTGCAATTGCAACATAATCCTCGTTCGGAGACAATTTGGCAATAATCGGCTTTTGCGTTACTTCCCTTAAAGGCATAATGATTTCTTTTATTTTCTCTGTCATTGACTCCATCAGGCTTTTTTCTCCAGCCTCTTTATTCGGACAGCTTACATTTATTTCCCACGCTGAAACATATTTGTCAATTTTTTTTATCACATCCCGATAGTCCTCTATTTTTGTCCCCCACACAGAGCCGATTACCGGCTTTTTTAAATCCGCACTTTCAAACTCCTTTATCCATGATTGTATTGAATGAGTAGGAAGCGCAAAAGAATTGAGCAGAACAGAACCGTTGTGGTAAATCGTAGGATTTGGATTGCCCTGCTTCTCAAAAGGACCGATTGATTTTGGAATCCATGCGCCGAAATTTGCATTCATTTTTTCGAGGCGCTCAAAAACATCCAAATATGACAGGATTCCGCAGGCATTTACTATTGGCGGGTTTAGGGAGATGTGTTTTTTTGACATAAAATAATTTATATTTAATTTATTTAAAGTTAAATGGTTTTCTCGTGGTATTTTTGTCATTTTCGTCCAAAGATTGCGGTCTTCCTTGTTTTGATTTATTTGATACATTTTTTTCCTGTTTCTATTGTTTAATCCATCGGTAATGGCGGATTCATCAACGCAGAATATTTCGGCGATTTAGGATAGAATATTCATACTTTTAAGATAAATAGCTCTTAAATAGTCCCTTTCATTGACGTCTTTGCATTCTTTGGTTAATTTAGCGAGAAGTTCTGAATCATCCTGTAGTTCTGTTTTTTCCCATAGCAATATTGGGATGGAAAATTATTTCTCATTTTCGGTTTTTTGCAAAATTAGTTTGGGTTGCTATAATTATTTGCTATAACAAAACCTTGAAAGCGGACATTTATGATATAATAACCACAGGAAAGAAAATATTTATAATATTTCAATTAATTATGCAATTAATATAGCGGCAGATGAATTCACTAAATTAATTAAATCAAGTTAACTATGAGCAAAGAAAAAACATTTACAGCTGATGCACCGTTAAATATCGGAAAGACAATAACCCTCAAAGGATGGGTGGATGACATAAGAGACATCGGAAAGCTTATTTTTCTGATATTAAAGGATTCAAAATCAAAAATACAGATTGTTGCAAAAAACGGAGTGGTAGATGATAAGATAATAAAGGAACTAAAGAAGATTTCAAAGGAAAGCTGCATCGAGGTAGTCGGAACAGTAAAAGAGGCAAAAAATGCAATTGGAGGAGTTGAAATAGTCCCTCAAAAAATAACCGTCCTTAATGCCGCTGGAGCCAATCTTCCTATTCCGACAGATTCAAAGGCAACAATTACTCTTTCAAAAAGACTGGACTACAGGTACATTGACCTGAGAAATGAAAAAGTTTTGGCAATTTTTAAGATACAGGCAGTAATAATGGATGAATTCAGGCAATATTTGATGAAAAAAGATTTTATTGAATTTAATTCCCCAGGAATTATTTCTTCATCATCTGAAGGAGGAGCAGACCTGTTTTCTCTGCTTTACTATCAAAAAGAGGCATTTCTGGCTCAAAGCCCACAGCTTTACAAGCAAATGGCAGTAATTGGCGGAATGGAGCGCGTTTTCACGATTTCGAGAATTTGGAGAGCAGAGGTTTCAAACACTGTAAAGCATCTGTCTGAATCAAGGCAGATGGATATCGAGGCATGCTTTATTGATGACAATGAGGCAATTGACATGCTTTGCAATGTTGTTTTGCATATAATAAGAACAGTAAAGAAAAAATGCGCTCGGGAGCTGAAAATAATTGGCGCAAATCCAAAAGAAGTAAAGGGAATTCAAAGAATCACCTATGATGAGGCAATCGAATTGCTTCAAAAGAATAAGATAAGCATAAAATACGGGGAAGATTTGGGAAGCGAATCTGAAAAAAAGATTTGCGAATTGTTCAAAGATGAACCTGTGATTGTCCAAAAATGGCCATCTGCATTAAGGGCATTTTACTCAATGCCTGATGAAAAGAACAAAAAGCTCTCAAAATCATTTGATTTGCTATACAAGGGAATGGAGCTTGCATCGGGCGCTCAGCGTATTCATATTCCGGAACTGCTTGAGAAAAAATTAAGGGAAAAAGAAATGGATGTTGACAATTTTAAATCATACATTGATGCCTTTAGGTATGGGGCAGCGCCCCATAGCGGATGGTCAATCGGACTGGAACGGATTACAATGGCAATATGCTCTCTTTCAAACATCCGTGAAGCCACATTATTCCCGAGAGATACAGAAAGAATAACGCCTTGATTTATTGCTGAACTTTTTCCTGCGAATATTTAAACTTTAATATATAAATTATAATTGTATGCCTGATATTTTCAAAAAAAAAAGGACAAAAGACAAAAGACACAACTCAACGATTAATCTTGAAAAAAAATTGATTGAAGTTGGCTACAAAAAAAAAGAGCAGCTTGATAAGAAAACATTTTTTGATGAACTGCTCGTATTCATTGACTCTATTTTCAGGTCATTGGTTGAAGTGGAGAGAACCAAAAATATAATGATTTTCATGAATGCCTTTTTCATTGACATAATTAGATCATATCCTGCTATTTTTGAGCCCCTTAAAAAGAAAGTCATAGCAAGCAGCATGTATGATCTTCCCGAGGAATATATAACAAAAACAATGAGTATATCTGTGCTTTCCTTTTTTCTTGTTTTCGCAGGCGAATTTGCAAAACTTATTATTACGGTTGAAGAACTGACCATAAAAATGCTTGTGTTTGATATGGTAATAATTCCTTTTTTCTCTGTTTTTGCATTAGGGATAATATTTTATTTTATTCCATTTGTAATTGCAAACCACAGGATGCACAGTATTGAAACAAACATGCCGTTTGGATTGAATCATATGTCTGCCATCACTTCTGCCGGTGTTCCGCCAGAAGCGGCATTCATGATGCTTGTAGAATATGGTGAGTATGGCGAGTTTTCAAATGAAATGAAAAAAATCATAAAAAGAATGAATACATTTGGGGAAGACCTGAACAAATCGATAATCTATGTGCTCAAAACAACTCCATCAGATAAATTCAAGGAGTTTTTATACGGAATGGTTTCAGTCATAGAAGGCGGCGGAAACATAAGCGAATACTTGGATCAGATAGCATCTGTTTCAATGTTTGACTATAGGATGAGGAAAAAAAGATATACTGCTTCTCTTTCAACATTCGGGGATATTTATACAGTCATTTTGATTGCCGCCCCTTTCTTTATTATTTCGCTCTTTACAATAATGAATATGGTGCCATCTGCAAAAATAGGAGGGATGGATATCCTAACGCTTATGAACGTTACAACATATATTATGATACCCGGGCTGAATATAATTTTCATTATGTTCCTGTATGCGTTTCAGCCAGATATATAAATATAGCATAACACATAAATAACAGAAAAGAATTTTGCTTTTTTTGGAGCAAATTTCTTTTTGCCGAAACTAAACCACTTGCGAAATTTTGCAGTTTAGTTGCGATGCAAAAAAAATACAAGCGATATTGATAGTATTTATGTGTTCTGCTTGTATATTCAACTGCAAAGAGCGGAAGAATATATTCGAAGACGCAATTATCGCAACATGTAACGCAAATTGCATTTGGCTTATATCATGCCGCATTACTTGCATTTTTTTGTTGTTGCACAAACTGCAGGGAAACAAGAAAAAAATTCAGGAAGTAGTGACAATCACAAGGAAACATCCGTGATTTTTTTGTTGTTGCACAAACTGCAGGGAAACAAGAAAAAAA
>QMVB01000021.1 GCA_003660905.1 Candidatus Nanohalarchaeota archaeon
ATGTATTAGAAGAAGCAAAAAAAGAAAATTTTATCTCTTTTTCAAATGAAGATTATAAAGATTTTTGTCAAAGAGTTAATCAGAATCTTCGGTTTAAAAGTAGACTATGGAAATTATTAGAAGACGATAAAACAAAAGACCAAATTTTTGATGAACAATTAAGTTACATTAAAGAATTGCTTCCAAACTGTGAATATAGTGGATTTATCCAACCAAGTGCGGAGTATTCTGGTGTTGATATTTTATATGATGGTAGAATTTATTTAGCGCAAAGAAAGAATGTCTTAAAATTAGATGTCGCCGAATCAGAGGAGATTATAAAGAAAACAATAAAACAATACGGGATTTGCGTTTCTCCAGTATTGCGATGTATTTTTGAAAAAATATAAGGGCCACCGAGCAATTAGACATAACATCGGAATTTAACGAAGTTTGATTTTCCCTCGTGAAGCGAAGCGGAACAGAGCTGGAAAATCAAATTTGGGTGGAGAAACCTGCAAGGTTTCGGAACCGTTAAATTCCTGTTAGTTGCGTCGGAGCGTAGCGGAGACCGAGGATTAGTGCAACGTTCCGTAGCGAAGCTGAGGAAATCCGAAGAGTTGAGAATTTTGCCGTGATTAATTGGACAATTCCCAGATTCCTTGAGGAGACATATCCGTAGGTTTAATCTTTCCACGTTTTCTTAATTCTGTGGCTGCCCACCTAATGTCATATTGCCATGTATAAAAAATATCTCCCATATTATGTAAATCCTGCTCGTAATTTTCCCACACATATTTACAAATTTCAATTATAGAACCTCTGCCTCCTAAATGTTCTAACGCTTCAATCAACCAATCGATAATATATTCTTTTGCCATATTAACAGTAACACACTATAAATATAAAAGGTTTACTGAAAGGCAAAATTCTCAATTGCAATTAACATTTAGCAATAAGCGAAGTTTTGCGAAGCAAAATTTGAGAGAACAAGTGCAATGCAGTGAACCGTTTATTGTCTTGTTATACGACCCGAGCTGAAGGCGAGAGTGCAACGTGGTCGAGGAGCGAAGCGACGAAGAAGTTTGCGAATCACTTAAAATGTACCTTAGAGTCGCAAATTTCGAATAACATAATAGTATCACGACTAAAGTAATGATACCATACCAATAGAGTACATTATACCGACTTTATACATATATCAACCAATAAAGTTTTATCTAAGTCTTTAAAATGCTTTTTTACACAGAAACTACTTTTTATGCCCTATGAAATAATAACATATATAAATGTAAACTTAACTTTACTTTATGAATCGCGTAAAGGGAATGAGGGATTTTGACACAGAGCTGATAAACGAAAAAGACAGGATTATCAGCAGGGCAGAAGAAGTTTTCACCAGCTTTAATTTCAAGAAAATAGACACTCCTGCACTTGAATATTTTGACACTCTCTCAAAGCAGGGAGCCGGGGGAGATGAGATAGAGAACCAGACCTATAATTTCTACGATTTTTCCAAAAGAAGACTCGGATTAAGATATGACCTGACCGTGCCTCTTGCAAGGTATTTGTCGCAGAACACGAATTTTTCAATACCCCAAAAACTCCAGAGAACAGGCAAGGTGTGGAGATATGAAGATACAAAAAAAGGAAGATACCGGGAATTTTCCCAGTGCGACATTGATATTGTTGGCTCAAAAGATATGAGGGCAGATGCCCAGGTTTTGTTTTGCGCTTATTGTGCCCTTAAAAATATAGGTTTGTCCGGATTTACATTCCACATAAACAACAGAAAATTAATAGACGGTGTGCTCAATTATATAGGAATAAAAGAAGAGCAAAAAACCGGCGTGATGAGGACAATAGACAAAATAGAAAAATTGAGCAAAACTGAGTTGTACAGGGAATTTGCCAAGTACAATATAAAAAAAATCAGGGCTGATGAAATACTCAATTGCTGCCGGCTCGAGGGATCAATGTATGAAGTTCTCAAAGGAATTAAAAAAAGATTTCCTGTTGAGGATGAGGCCACAGTCAGGGAGGGTTTTTTAGAACTTGAAAAACTTGCAGAATATTTAACTGCTTATGGCATAAACAATGCCTGCCGGATTAATTTAAGCATTGTGCGCGGTCTTGACTATTACACAGGATGCGTTTTTGAGACAAAGATAAAAAATGAAGAAAAACTGGGGAGTATATGCTCGGGAGGAAGATATAATAAAATGCTGGGGTCCTTTATTGGCAAGGATGTTGCCTGTACAGGAATTTCAATAGGAGTAGATCGCCTTTTGGACTATTTTATTGAAATCAAAAAGGAAGAAAAAACCAAAATGAACAATAAGGCAATATTTGTTGCAAATGCAGATGAGGAGCATTTGGTTAGCGCAATGAATCTTGTAGCGCTTTTGCGGAAGAAATTAAAATCAGGAAGCTTCATTGTTGAGACAGATGCAATGGGCAGAAAACTCTCGAACCAGATAAAATATGCTGACCGGGAGAAAATAAGATATGTGCTTATTGTTGGAAAGGATATTGAAACCCTGAAAAAAGTCACATTTAGGGATTTAGATAAACATAGCGAAAAGCAGATAAATGCAGATTTAGCAGGTATTAAAAAGCTGATCCAATAATATTTCCTTGTCTTCCTGAAGCTTTTTTTTGTCCTTGTTCTCCGCCATCACGCGAATTACAGGGCTGGTTCCGGAAGCTCTTATAAGAAATACTGTATCATTGTACCTGAATTTTATGCCGCACAGCTCTGATACAACTTCATATTTTTCCCTTGCCTTTGCTTTGATTTTTGTCATCGCCTCTTCTTTTTCCCTGTGTGATTTATGGGTTATTGTTTTTGAAATATTATGGTATTTAGGCAGGTTTTTTCTCATTTTTGGAATTTCTTTTGCAATTGAACACAGCATAAGCCCTGAAAAAATTCCGGAATTGTATTTGCAGAATTTTGGAAAAGCATAATGACCATTCGGCTCTCCTGAAAAATCAGCATCCATTTCAATTGCTTTTTCAGATACAAAGATATCTCCTATTTTTGTGCGGATTACCTTTGCGTCCCTCATATGCTCCTGGAGCATAGAAGAAGTGTCAACAGATGCAACAATTTTTTTTGATCCAATTGTTTCAGATAGCAGGCAAAAGATTTCATGCCCGTCAATCCATCTTCCTGTGCTGTCAAAAGCAAAAATCCTGTCAGCATCAAGATCAACTCCTATTCCGATGTCTGCCTTTGTTTTTTTCACCATGTCCGCGATGTTTTGCCTGTTCTTTTCTGTCGGTTTGGGCTCAAAACTGGCATCATCTGATTTGATTTTGCAGTTTACTCTCACCACATTGCATTTGTATTTTTCAAGGATATTTATCAGATGCCTTGATGCAAAGCTATTGCAGCAATCAGCAACAACATTCAGTCCTTTTAGCTTACCTGTATCAATGTATTTTTCCAGCGCAGATTCAATTTTTTGCTCATATATTTTGTCAAACTCTTCGGTTTTGTCAGTGCGATTTCCCTTCCCGCTGATGAATTCGTCGCCAATAAAGATTTTCTTTATTTTCTCCATTTCCTTATTTGAAAACCCGTTTCCCTTTTCATACATAAACTTAAATCCGTTGTGGTCAATTGGATGATGAGAAGCTGTAACCATTATGGAAAATGCGCAATTATAGTAGTTCCCTGCAAGGGCGGTTTTGTCTGTGGTTGCTTTTCCAATGTCAATCACATCAACCCCTGCTGAATTTAAACCATCAATTAAATTTTCCTTTATAGTTTTAGAGCTCTTTCGTGTATCCATACCAACAGCAATAAGATGATTTTCAAAATTCTCTTTGCAGTATGTTCCTGCGGTCCTGCCAATCTTATAGGAAAATTCATCATCTATTTCATCAGGATAGCTCCCGCGAATGTCATACTTGTTAAATACAGCAATCAAATAATCCATATAACAATATAAAAACACTTTTTATAAATTTATTTATTGAACTCATGCAAAAGAAACCCCGTACAAGAACGCGATAATTCTATACAGACTAATCATGTGAATTTTATTCTTACAGCGTTTCTTTTGCATTCGAACAGAAGATAAGAGATGGTTTGTTGCTGGTCATTAGTATTCATCTTTAACACTAACTCATTCCAACTTAGTTAATAATCACTGCGGATGTAAATAACCCACATAAAAAATATTTCCTCACCAACATCCTCGTATGTTTCCAAAAAGTCATTATGCATTTTATTTCTGATTCCATACTTTATTGGTAATTAATATAATAGTGACATTTGATATATATATACATTTGTATTATTTATTATATATTATTTTTTAATCGAATTTTTTTCTTTCATCAAACAAAGATGCTAAAACAATACTCCATACAAAAAATTTTAATATGGCCATAGATAATATAGAAATCAACAAAAAATACAGACCAATTATATATATTGGAATTAAAGCTTCCTTTTTCCCTAAAAACAAACCAATTATGATGAATGGCAATATGAGCAAAATCAATGAATCTATCATCCATCCAATGGAAAAAGAAATATTTCCTAAAGAAAAAAGCCAAGATATGCTACTAAATGACCATGCAACAATCAGATATATTATAACGGCATTTTTCCCCATTATTATTCCCTCAATACCTCAATCAATTCCTTTTTATCTATCTGGTTTTTATGACTGGATTCAATGAATCTTATTATTTCCTTTATATTTTGCGTCTTTGATTTTCTCTTTGCTTTTTCAATCAATTCAGTCAATTTCTTTTTGTCCAGCTTTTCAATGCCGCGTTCTTTTATTATCCTGCCTGACTCAGCGTCGGGATTTTTTAGCTTTTCTGCCAGAAAGATTCCCGCTCCCTGCTTTGTAATAACATTGCTCTTTAAAGCAGCAAAGCATTCTCCAAAGCATTTGGCAGTTGTCTCAATGCCATGATTAGTCTGCATTTTTTCAAGGATTTCTGCATGGGAAATTACCGATTTTGCAACTTCATTTCCTGCCTTTTTGAGAGAAGAGGATTTCAACACTTCATCGAAAAGTCGATTCATTTTCAGGTTTATCAACTGGTTTGCAAATTCTCCTGTTACATTCATTTTTTTTGTATATAATTCTTTTCTTTCCTCATAGGTTTCAAAAAGGTTTTTTTTGCGGTTCTTTAGATGCTCTTTTGAAATATGCATCTTTGGAATGTCTGTTTCAGGATACATTCTTTTTGCCCCTGCAATCAGACGCATATAAACAGAGTCATTGTTCGGCAGGCACGCCCTTGTCTCTTTCGGTATGCCTTTTTTCAGCATTAAAATCCTTGCTTTAAGATGTTCAAATACCCGGACTGCCTTTTTTTTGTCTGTTGCAACGCAGATTATTAAATCATCATTTCCGATTTTTAACTGCTTTCTTATCTGCTCAAACTCATCATGCAGTCTGTATCTTTTGAGGTCTTCATCTGTGTGTATTATTCCTTTGACATTTGTCCCGACACATGCGATTTTTGCGATTTCATTTCCAAGTGTCCTGACATTATTGAGGTTTTTGGCAAAGAATCCTGCAAATTCCTTGATTGAAATTCCGTATGATTCTTTCCCGGCAAATATAGCGGATTTTGTGTTTGAAAAGAAGGAGGTAGCTTCAAACATATCTCTGATAATTATTTTTTTATTTTTTAATTTTTCTTTGATTTCAATCAAAGACAGCTGTCTCTGGATTTCCAGCTCAATCATCTTGTCCATCTGCCGGACATCCTGCATGCCTTTTATTTCCACTCTTGCGCCTCCTTTTATAGAAATATTTACATCCTGCCTTATTGTTCCGATTCCTCTTTTCACTTTTTCTGTGGAATTTAAAAACATTCCGAGATAAAGTGCAATTTCTTTCACTTCCATAGGGGTTGCAAAAAAGGCACCGGTTGTTATTTCCACCAGAGGAATCCCGAGACGATTTAGAAGATATGTCCTCTTTCTCCCATCGTCTTTTTCAATCTGGGCGCTTTCCTCCTCAATGCATAGAGAGTCGATTGTTATAGCTCTGTTTTTTTCCTTTAATGGATATGCCTTGCCATCAGTGCCGACGATTGCGGTTCTCTGGAATCCGCTCGTGTTTGAGCCGTCGAGCACTGTTTTTCTCATTACATATATATTATCAAAAATACAGCAGTCAAATTTCAGGCACAAATCAAGAACTATATCGAGTGCTTCTTTGTTCATTGAATGAGGCGGCTCTTCATCAATATCAACAAGGCAGGTCTCTCCTTCAAAGCATACATATTCAAATATTTTTTCTTTTTCAACTTCTTTTTTTGCAGTTTCGTCTGCTTCGCCCATCTCCCCGACAGACAGGTTCATTTTCCTTGTAATTGAGCCGCATCTCTTGCCGCACATATTGGTGGAGCAGTTGCAGAACAATTTCTTTGTATCGAGGCGCTTGTGTATTTCAAGACCGCATTTTAATCCTATCTTGCGGTAATAATCAAGTGTTTTTTCTTTGTTCATAATATTTTTTGCATTTGGTAATTATATCCTATCATCGAATAGCATTCAATATCCATAGGCAAATAATTCGGTTCATCTCTTATAGCAATGCCCCTGACTCTCTTTTCAATCCAGTTGTATGAATATCCTTTTGCTTTGTAGAGCTCTTTCATGCGTTTTTGAGCAAGTTCAGGTTTGTCTATTTCCTTTACCCTGTTAGATAGCGCAAGTGGCGTATTATCTAATGGAATAAACTCTTCGTAGCCGGCTTTTGCAAGCCAGCATTTGAAAGGGTCGGCTTTCGGGGAAGGGATGGACTGGATTATTCGGAAAATTCCTTCTGTGTTGGCGCAATCTGTTTCTCTCATTTTTCCATCTGGCGCAGGTAATTTCAACTGGCGACAATTTGTTACCACTTCGCTTCCATCTTCTTTTAATCTTTGACTAATCTTATTCCAGTATTTTCTGGCTTTAAAAGAATCTGGTTGATCTGTAAGAATTGCTGTAATATCAACTACCGAAAAATACCACTCCTCATTGTGCCATGTTCTTCTAATTTTTTTGTCTTCAAACGCAACTAATGCTTTTTCAGAATCCATTGATTTAACTGTTGAAAAGATTCTTATATGTTTGTAATTTGACAAAAATAACAAAATCATAGTATCTTAAAATTATTGTACCATTATTTCTTTAGACAATTCTTCATTTCCTGATATGGACATGGACTTTATACATCATTTCCATAGGATACATAATTTTCATAAAAAAAATCCATATTTCAATGCCTATTGCAATCGGATTGCTGGCAGCCATAACCGTCAGCATAACCGCAGGACTGCTGTTGCTCTCGAAAAAGAAATTTATCTGGGCATCTGTCATTGCAGGAATAATTATACTCTACAAATGCAACCTGTTTTTTCCTCTATTATCCTCAAAACTGACAGGATTACTGCTTTTGGCACTTTTCATTTATTATGTTTATAAATACAGAAATCTCTTTGTCTGAACATGCGCAACAATCAGGTTTTTAAGAGTTTATGTTTATTTCTTATCAACAATGCGACAAAGATTAAAACAACAACGGAGGGCAATGAAACATTTATTGCTTTAAAAATATGGCAAAAATAAAAGATTCAGATGCAGAAGAGAGAATGTACAAAAACGTGTTTGTGTGCATGAAATGCAATGCAAAAAGAAGGGCAAAATCAAAGGAAAACCTTTTATGCAGGAAATGCGGCTCTAATAACATGAGAGCAAAGAAAAAAGCAGCTAAAAAGTAACTGCAAAATTGACAGGTGATTAATCATTCTTGTAGGAGAAGTAGACGGAAAGACAACAACGCATTCCTTTAAGTTCAAAGCATATAAGGATGTAAAGAAAATGGACTTTGTGGCGGCAAAGTCAGATGATGATAAATGGACTCTTGCCCAAATCACAGAACTCAATGTTTACCCAGACAACAAGATAATTGCAAATTGCACTGTCCTCGGGCGGCGCGAAGAAGGAATGCTGAAAGTGCCGAGAATACCGATAAAGCCTGCAAGTCTTGTGTACCAAGCAAGCGAAGAGCAGATAAGAAACACTCTTTGCCTAAAGGATAAGGGCATGTATATCGGGATGCTCGAATCCACAACTTCTGTAAAATTCTATGTCGACCCTGACGATGCAATCACAAAACACATTGCAATCCTTGCACAGACAGGCGGCGGAAAAAGCTATACTGTCGGAGTTTTGATAGAGGAACTGCTGGAAAAAAACATCGCAGTCGTAATAATAGACCCGCATGGAGAATATTCTTCCATGAATAAAAAAAACACAAAAGCAAGTGAAAAAGACATAGAGCACTTTGGGATTGAGCCAAGAGCATACAGCATAAAAGAATACAGCCCAGATACAAGCATAAACCCGAATGCCTCTAAATTATCATTTTCAGATATTTCCCTGGATGCAACAGAGATATTGTCATTGTTTCCGGCAAAGCCAACACCTACCCAAATAGCTCTGCTGTATGGTGCAATAAATGAAATTCGCGCCGTGAAAGAAAACTATAGTTTAGTTGATATTATTAATAACGTGCAGGCAAGCGAGTCAAGCGCAAAATGGAATCTTGTAAATATGATGGAAATGGCAAAAGCATCTGCTTTGTTTTCAAAGAATCCAACCCCCTTGACTTCTATTGTAAAAAGAGGGAGAGCATCTGTAATCACTCTAAAGGGTGTGAACAATCAGCTTCAGCAGATATCTATATGCAAACTGCTGGAAAGTCTTTTTACTGCAAGAAAAAGACAGCAGATAGATCCTTTGTTTTTGGTTGTTGAAGAAGCGCACAATTTTTGCCCTGAGAGGGAAGTCGTGCCTACATCCAAAATAATAAGGACCCTTGTTGCCGAAGGAAGAAAGTTCGGCTTTGGTGTTGGGATAATTAGTCAGCGACCTGCAAGAGTAGACAAGAATGTATTGTCCCAGTGCAATACGCAGATAATTTTGAGAGTGAAAAATCCAAATGATCTGAAAGCAATAAGCTATGCCGAAGGAATAACAAAGCAGGCAGAAGAGGAAATCAAGAATCTTCCTTCCGGGACAGCGCTCGTTTTGGGATGCGAAATCCCATTGTTTGTGGATATAAGGACGAGAAAAAGCACACATGGAGGAGAGACCCAGAGTCTTATGGAGAATAAGAAAACAACGACAAAAGAAGATGTAAAAATGCACTTTAAGATATCCAGCAAGTATAGCGCTATTGATAAAGCAGATGCAAAATTCATATTCGTTCCCTGCTATGAAATAAGAATCAAAGGCAAAATATTCCTCTTTGATGCAATCAAAGGAAATCTCTCGTTCAGACTAAACAACAAAATAGAAAATATCCGCCTGATGCTATCTGCCAATGAAAAGAAAATCACAGGCGTCCTGATTGAAGAGAACTGCACAAAGGAAGAATTGTTCAAGAAAATAAATTTATCATTCAATGATTTCTCCCATGCAATCATTTCGCTGACAGAAAAAGGGATTGTCCGCGAAGAGAACAACATGCTGCTCTTTTGCTTAAAAACAATAGAACCTATGCCAAAAGATGCTTTCGACAGAACAGGATTTGGCTTTGAGTCAGAATTCCTTGAAGTGAAGATTCTGGGCTCAAAGATACTCGACAATTTAGGAGTCGTAAAAAAAGCAGGCATCTCTTTGGTTTATTATCCTTATATCAATATAAACAACAAATTAATCGATGCTACGGTTGAATGATTATTATAGAGTTCAGTATTGACAGCAGAATTTTTGAGAAATTTCCTGATTTAAATATAGGGATTGTTGCAGTAAAAGGAATGAATAATGTTGGTTCTTTTCTCAAAGAATAGGCATTACTTCAGTCAAAAGTATTATACAAAAAGATTCAATGGACGATGAGTTAAGAAATGGATTGTGGAATGCTCTTAAGATTTTCTATTTTACTAAGATTGACCCGCCTAATCTTTCATATCACAACAAATTAAACTCTCTTTTTGTTAAATTACATCTTGATTATTATAAAACACCATTGGATAATTTAGATGATTATTTTCCCAATACTTACAAACAAACCATAACTTATTTTTACAAATGTAAATGGAATGAAGTTTATGATTTTATAGAGTTTATTGCTAACAACGATTTTTATTATGGAACAAACCAAAGAGTTAGAAATTATTGTAATACAATATTAGAAAGAGAGTTGTCTGCTTATAGATTTGTTAATAATAGAATTGTTGAAATAACTTCTAATGAAGAAATTAAAGAAATTGAATGTGCTATTAAAAAATCACCAAATGCCATAAAAATACATTTGAATAAAAGTCTTAAATTTCTAAGTGATAAAAAAAAGCCAGATTATGGAAATTCCATAAAAGAATCTATTAGTGCCGTTGAATCTATTTGTAGACACATTACGAAAAAACACAAAGCAACCCTTGGAGATGCTATAAAAGAATTAAAGAAACACATATATATTCATTCCGCCCTTGAAAAGAGTTTTTATTCAATTTATGGATATACAAGTGATGAAGATGGTATAAGACACGCCATTATGAATGAAAAAGATATTTCTTTAGAGGATGCTAGATTTATGTTAGTTTCTTGTTCGACATTCATAAATTACTTGACAATCAAATCAGATAAAGCAAGAATTAAGTCAGACAAAAAGAATAAAATTGTTAGTTTGTTTACTCCTTAATTATTTTAAATATTTACAACAACCATTCTAATAGTCTTTACAGGTGACCACAAAAAACAACAAACTATATAAATGTGGTCACCCAATAAATACTATGTTCGTAGAAAAGAGAAAAGCAGGCAAAAAGACAAAGTACTACCTTGTCCACTCCTACAGGGAAAACAGCAAAGTACAAAAAATCCGGCGGTATCTGGGCGCAGATTTATCTTCAAAAAAATTAGAAGAGCTAAAACAAGTCGCCCAAAAAATAATATTGCACCAAATAGAAAAATTAAGCACAAAGGTCTTTGATTTTTCCCTTTCAAAAAAGCAAATAGAGCAGTTGAACAAATACGATGAAAAAATAACAATTCATCATATAGACAAAAAAGACTGGCAGAAATTTAAAGAAGAATTTGTATACAACACAAATGCCATAGAAGGCTCCAGAGTATTGCAGGAAGAAGTCCACGACATACTCCTGAAAAAAAATGTATCTGAGCCAGATGAGATTGAGACCAAAGGCGTTGCAAAGGCAGTTGAATACATAAGGGCGACAAAAGAGGATTTCTCACTATCGTTAATTAAAAAACTCCATGAATTGTGCTTCAGAGGTTCGAAAGATTTTGCAGGAAAAATCAGAGAAGTTGAAGTTGTCATAAAAAATTCAAGCGGCGATGTTGTTCATAGCGGAGTTCCTGCGTCGCATCTGGACTTGGCGTTAAAAGATATGATATCTTGGTACAATTCAAACAGGATGAAATTCAAACCTTTGTTTTTGGCAGGAGTAATCCACAACCAGTTCGAATATATTCATCCTTTTCAGGACGGGAACGGGAGAGTCGGGAGATTGCTGCTGAATTTTATTTTAATTAAGAATAAATATCCTCCCCTAAATATCTTGCTCCAAGACAGGCAAAAATACTACAAGACACTACAAGAATATTCTAAAAGGCAGGATATGAAGACTACATTGGAATTTTTGATAGAACAATACAATAAAACATTCAATGGTGACCACAAAAAACAATAATCCTCAAATCCGTGGTCACCCAAATATTTTTTCAACGCTTTTAAACATAACCTGATTATTATCCTATGGATTTTTTCAAATTCGCCAAATCAACTGGCTTTTGCGCAAACAAGCAAACAAGACAAACCATAAAACAGGAACTCCAAAAACAGATTTTTGCCCAGTTCAAAAAACCAATTTTGATATACGGTCCTACAGGAGTTGGGAAAACATATTTTGCGCACCTGCTGGCAGAGGAATTAAACCTTGAGCTCGTCTGTATCAACGGGCACAATTTCAGGACAAGAAAGTCAATAACAGAAGCAAAGCAGACAGTATCCCAGCAATCTCTTTTTGGATTGAAAAAGCTGATTTTTTTTGATGATGCAGATGCAATTCCCGGCAGGCTTGCGGCAAAGACAGGAGAAGACATTAAAAAAGAAAAAGAGGGCAAAAAACTGGCAGGAAAGAGAAAGATAAAAGAAGCAAAATTAAAATCGCCTGTAAAAGAGCTAGAAGAGTTGATAAAAAGCTCAAAATATCCTGTTGTTCTCTCAGCCGGCGATGCGAAGGCAAGGCCATTGAAATCAATAAAGAAAATATCAACTAAATTTGAATTTCAAAAGCCCTCTGTTGAGGAAGTGTCCTCTTTCTTAGCAGAAACTTGCAGCAGTGCAGGAGTAGAATGCGAGCAAAAGGCGCTGAGCTATATTGCGCGAATCTGCGACGGAGATGTCCGGTGCGCTTTGATAGAGGCAGAGGTTGCTTATTTCTCTGACGGGAAAATTGCGTACAATGAAATTTCAAAGGACAATTTCAGGGATGCAGTAAGCGACATCAAAAAACACCTCAAGATAATATTCATGTCAAGGTCAGCAAATGCTTCAATGGAGGTCTTGTCAAAGAGCAATGAAGAATTGGGCACATTTGCCGAGTGGATAAGGGAAAATATTCCCTATGAATACAAAAAATCAGAGGATGTAAAAAATGCTTATGAAATGCTCTCAAATGCAGACATATTTTTGGGAAGAATAAAGGCAACCTATTGGAGATACATGGTTTATGCAAGCATGCTGCTGTCTGCCGGCATAGCTGTCTCAAAAAAGGAAAAGTATGAATTCAGCAATTCTTCATTCAGATTTCCTTCAAAGATTGCGACCTATGCGAGGATGAAATTCCACATCAGCAATGATGCCGAAATCACCGGTTATGTAAATGAGCACTGTCATATGTCAAAAAAGAAAGTGAAGAACAGCATGGCAGTTTACAGGCAGTTGCATGAATCCGGCATTCAATAAGCGCAATGTTTTTTAATATTTTGTTCTTATTAGTGGTCATGGCAGAAGCAAAATATGTATGCACTGTGTGCAAAAAGGAAATTGAAGAGCTTAATTTTAGCAGTGTGATTTCATGTCCCTACTGCTCTTCAAAGATATTCCTGAAAAAACCGAAAAAAGGCAAGATAGTGGTAAAGTGCGAATGAATATTGTTTTAAAAGATAACAGCAGGGAATTTTCGGATGTTTTTAAAAGGGCGGTTGAGGCAGAATACCGTAATATGCACCCTCTTAAAAAAGCAGAGCTTATTTCAGAAAAAGGCGGAAAATCAATTTTAGTGAAAATAACAGCCCCGAGCCCCGCAAAGCTTAAAGGCATTTCCTCGACTCTGAATCGCCTCTGGGATATGAGCAAAAAAATATATTATGAAATCTGACAACAGTACAGATGAAGAATTAAAGAATCAGGCATTAAAATGGCTGAAAAAGGCAGAGGAGAAACTAAGCAGGATTAAAGAAAATGACAAGGCGGATTATATTGTCAAAAATGCCCAATGCTATATAAAAGACTCAAATTATTTTCTTAAGCAGAAGGATTTTGTCAGGAGTTTTGAGGCAGTGATTTGGGCATGGGCTTTTCTTGAAATCGGGCAGAATTGTGGGCTTGTTTTATTTGAGGATTAGTGGTTATGTTTCAAATAGATTAAATTCGCCTAAATTATAAGTATAATGGTGATCAAATGAAAAAATATTAATATTTGAAAACGAAAAAAAGCAAGAGAATTGCATGAAAAAGGATGGAGCAACAGAAAAATATTCAAGCATTTAATTGCAGGAAGATATAACATTAGCAGATGGATAAAACTCGACGAAAACCTAATCTCAATAGACAACAGAGGCTGGAAAAAAGGAA
>QMVB01000022.1 GCA_003660905.1 Candidatus Nanohalarchaeota archaeon
AATAAGCGGAGTTGTAGTTAAAAACAAGCAATTATCACATAAATTCTATTGAAAAATCCTGTTTTTTGCAAACTGTCAAATAGGCTTTCCTGTCTTTTTTGGCGTCAAACTGTCAAAGTTGGGCTATAAGTAAATTGATGCAACAGAAAATACTCATAAACATTTCCTCCTCATAAGGTCCCATAACACAATTATCAAAATCACCATCCCTCCCTGCCATAAAACATTGTGGACAACATCGAAGTATTTTATCCCGTATGCCTGCACAACTGCAAATGTGGTTGCAAGGCGGACAATATTTGCAAAAAAGATTATTGCGCTCCCGGCAATCATTGCGCTGATTTTCTTTTGAGTGCTTTTGATTTTTACTTCTGTTGCAAAAATAAGGCAGATATATGCCAAAATAGACTTCCATGCAACGCAGTCGCGGGTAATTTCAGCCAGTATCTTCCCGGAAGAATCAGACAGCATAAAGATATTGCCTGCCTTTGGTATTGAAATCTTAAAAATAGTTAGAATAAAATATATGCTGTCTGCAATAATCATCTGGATGCGGCTCATGTCCAGGTTCAGCCAGATTAAAAAGTGAAGGACAACCGAGAGTAAAAAAAACCTAACTAGAAACAAAAGAACATCATGCATTCTTCTTTGCCTTTCGCTCATCTTTTTTTGTAAATTTTTTGAAAGCATAATATTATGCAGTCATATCGCCCGTCACTCTTCATGATATCAGCAACATGTTCATTTAATCATCCTGCGGATATTAGATTCATTGAAATGTTTTAAAACTTATGGATTAATATATGCTATGATACTTTCTGACAGAGATATAAAAAAACGGCTTGAAAAAGACCTTGTAATTGAGCCACTAAACCTTGAAGAACAACTGGGACCGAGTTCTATAGATTTAAAACTGGGCAATCAATTCCAGATGTTCAAATTGTCAGACCATTCTGTAATCGACCCCAAAAGATATGATGACAAGGAATTGTTCCGGAGGGAGACAGAGAATACTATTATCATAGAAAATGTTTATACGCGCAAATACGAGATGAAAAAATCATTCATCATCCATCCCAGGGAATTTGTCCTTGGAACCACAATGGAATCTATTAAAATCCCAAATGACCTTGTCGGCATTGTGGAAGGACGCTCTTCAATAGGTCGCCTTGGACTGATGATTCATATAACAGCAGGATACATTGACCCGGGCTTTTGCGGAAACATAACTTTAGAATTTGCAAATGTCGGGAAAATGCCTATTATCCTTTATCCTAAAATGAGAATATGCCAGCTTGTTTTATACCAGATGACTTCTCCATGCGACATTCCATACGGGCACGAAAAAAGAAACTCCAAGTACCAGAACCAGAAAGGAGTTCAGCACAGCAGGATACACAAGGATTTTGATTAATATTGCAAAAATATTTGTGATTATGCGCTAATTTATTTATAACCTATATTCTCCGATACTATCGGCAGGTTTAATACAAAACTTACCGGTGAGAGCATTACTTCAATTCCACACAAACTTGAATATCTTGCGGTGTTGAAACCGCATATTTACAAATAAAATATGATGTCTTCATCCTCACGCTCAACCCCCTTTTAACCTATATAAACCATCCCAACCAAACTACAATCCATGAACAGGTCAGGTCTTGAGAAATCGGTTGTAATTCCCACAGAAGTTAAACCCTCCGATACTATCGGTATGTTCCATACAAAACTTACCGATGAGAGCAAAGTATTTAAACATTACAAACAATTATTTGTATGAGAAAAGAAGAAATCTTGGAAATTCTTGCAGATACTAATTTCTGGATAAAAAAACAGGATGTAGGAATTAAAAGAAGTAAAATTATAAATGAAATTGAAATCGCCGCAGAGTCGAAGGAGATTATTATCCTTAGCGGTATCAGGAGATGCGGAAAATCAACGATAGCAAGACAATACATAAAAAAAATAATCGACAAAAAAACAGACCCAAAAAAAACACTTATTGTTAATTTTGAAGACCCGCGTCTGAGAAATTTATCGCTGGATCTGATGAATGAAATTTACGCTGTTTATTGCACGGAGATAAGTGAGGAAGGAGGAAATTATATTATTCTCGATGAAATTCAAAATATCAACGGTTGGGAAAAATTTGCAAGATATTTGTACGAAATAAAAAAAGAGAATGTTTTTATTACTGGTTCAAGTTCAAAACTCCTCTCTGGAGAATATTCTACTGTTCTTGCCGGAAGACACCTTGGGTTCAACATATTTCCTCTTTCATTCAGGGAATTTCTGATATTCAATGGTTTTGAAACACTGGATAAACTACAGATTATAGGTCAAAAAAACAGGATAAAAAAATTATTTAGCATATATCTGGAAAACGGCGGTTTTCCAAAAATTGTATTGACTTCACTGGATCAGAATAAAAAGGATATAGCAAAAAGCTATTTTGACTCTATTATAATAAAAGACATAATAAACAGGCATAATATTTCAGAAAAGCAAATCCTGAAAGAGTTGGCGAAATATTATCTTTCATCCATATCTTCTCTTCAGTCGTTCAATAAACTAAAAGGTGTATTCAATGTAAGTCTGGATACAATACAAAGATTTTCTTATTATCTTGAAGAAGTATATCTGCTGTATTTTGTAAAAATGTTTGATTATTCTGTTAAAAAACAGATTCTCAACCCGAAAAAAGTTTATTGCATAGATACAGGGTTAAGGAATGCTCTCTGCTTTAAATTCAGGGAGAATCTGGGGCAACTTTATGAAAACATAGTTTTTATTGAGTTAAAGCGAAGAGGAAAAGAGATTTATTACTGGAAGGATTTAAAACAAAAAGAATGCGACTTTGTGATAAAAGAAGGTCTGAAAATAACAACGGCGATACAGGTTACCTATAATATTGAAAATCCCGATACAAAGAAGCGGGAGATAAATAGTCTGATGGCGGCTATGAAGGAATTTGATTTAAGTTCCGGTCTGATAATCACAGAAGATTTTGAAGACAGGCAGACAATAGACGGAAAGACAATAAGATTCATACCTCTTTGGAAATGGCTAATCAATAGGTAGATTCACAAGCACTATATTGGTTAAACCATCCGATACTATCGGTATGTTTCATACAAAACTTACCGATGAGAACATTACCTCAATCCCACACAAACTTGAATATCTTGCGGTGTTAAAACCGCATATTTACAAATAAAATATGATGTCTTCATCCTCACGCTCAACCCCTTTTAACCTATATAAACCATTCCAACCAAACTACAATCTATGAACAGGTCAGGTCTTGAGAAATCGGTTGTAATCATGATCGTTTTGGTTATCGGTCTTGCAGTCATTATAACAGTCAACAGCAGCATGAAGAGTTTTTTCACAGGTTCTGACGAAGCAAACGAGGACAACACAGGCATTCTCGTCTGCGACACTCTTTGTTTTAATTGTTGTATGTATACTCCAAAGGAATGTTCAGGGATTGATGCTAAACAAGACATAATTGATTCTGGTTGTAATTGTAAATGCTAATTATTTACTTAAATCTTTAATACAACCATTTCTAACACCATCAGAAATATATTTTATCCACTTTTCATCATTAAGATGATAACATCTTCCGATATAATCTATTGAATCCCATAATCCAACCACCGCCCCATCATACACCAGCACCCCTGAACCGGGAACATATTCGTCATTCTTATCCGTCTCACCATCAATAAATACCTTGACTCTGTCATAGCCCCTGCCTTTAGTTTTCCAAATCTTATTCCCATTAAGAGTCTCAATTAATTCATATCCCAGTCAGTATTGAACTTCTCGATAAGTATACTGCCACCATATTCTTCATATACTTCAAGAAGTCCGGCATTTTTAAAAGCATTATATCCCCCTCTCTATATCTATAATAATCAGCCAGTCCATCACCATCAATATCTACAAGAGTATCGTCTTTCCCCCCCGAAACTCAAGAACCTTTCCATAAATCTCGCCATCTGAAGTCATGACCTTCTCTCTTTTATCAACAACTGGTTTCTTGACCTCAACAACCGGCTCTTTATCTTCTACAACAGGTTTGACATATTCATCAACAGAATCAATCTTATCCTGAGCCGCAGGTTCATTACTCTTTAACTGCGCATCCATCACATCTTGCCCTTCTTCACTATCCGACAATCCCCATGATTCAAACTCATCAAAAATAAATCTGCTCCAATCAAAAAAAGAATTACAACTGCAATCCCGTAAAATCTTTTTTTCTCCTTGTTGTTCATAATCTAATTCACCAACTCATTTTTTTAAAAGTTGTGAGTTTAGCAGTTTCTCCGCATCAACAACTTCAACATCATCATCTTCTATAACTCCCTTTTTGCATATAAAAACCTTTTTTGCATTGAAATGCCTTGTATTGTATTTGAATTTTTCAATGTCGGATTTGACTACTTTTTTCCATTTGACCTCTCCGATAATATCTGCTTTGTTTCTTCTTGTGATGATAAAGTCAATCTCGCGTTCAGGAGATATATAATATTCTTTTCTTCCATTGTAAATATCTGCAAAATAATCTGCAATGGAATCCTGGATTTGAAGATTAATCAGCAATTCAAGCATTGGTTTTGCTTCTTCAAAAGATATGTCTCTTTCACCTATATTGTACCTGTCATCCATATAGTAATATATGCCGGCTATGGGAGATGCAAGGCGCCAATAATGCCTTTTTTTTGAGTTTAGCAATTTAACTTTCTCGACCAGCGCCATTTCCTTCATGTTTTTCAGATACTGTATTATGTGCGACTGCCCCGGCTCATTTATCAGCTCTCTTGAATACAGGACTGAACTCATCTTCCCCGGATTCCATGTTCCACTGCCGATTAAATTTAAAAGTGCCTCGTATTTGCTTGTGAAGTTCCTGTCCTCTTCATTGAATATTTCCCCCACGAGACCGCTTATAATATATTTTGACCTTGTTATTGCATTGTAAACAAAATGCATTATGTCTTCATTGTTGTATAATGGTATAAGCCACGGCTCTCTTAAAAATGTAGAAAGCTCTATTGTCCTGGACGGCTCAAACTCTTTTTTTATTGCCTTTACAATATCCACAGGATTAATAAAATCCATTTTGAAAGGGCTGAAAAATCCAAGGAGAGGCGAGTTTGGCTCAAATATCTTTCTTGTTATCCTAAAGCTCGAACCGGAAATTATTAAGCGCCCCTTTGGATGAATGGTTGTCAACTCCTCGATATCAGATTCGTCCAGACGCTGGAATTCATCAATAACAACTGTCTTGCCATCGCAAAGAGATTTTTTAACATTGCTGAGCATTTCCTCTAAAGATAATTTCTTTTCGCCATTAGAAAGTATATCCCGGTTTTTCTTTACAAGATAATAATTCTCAAAACCGCACAACTGCCTCAATAAAAAGGTTTTTCCTATTTTTCTGCGACCATAGACCAAAAGCCATGCGTTTTCCTTTTTTATTTGTTCAACTTCTTTCCTGTTGATTATATAATCCATGTTATATAATGGTTATTATATATTTAAATGTTTCTATTTTCAGAGAAATTCCATACGACAAGAACTATATTTTGAAATTGATGGATTAAATGCGTTCCTACGAGTTCTGTAGATTATACTGTGGTTGCAATGTATTTAATTGCTCTTAGGTCTCCACACGCGCGTTATCTTTTCCTTTTTCTTGTATTCATCGATTATTTTCTTCAGGTTTCTTGGAAGAACATTTTCAAGTTTGCCTGTCTTTTTAATTAGAGAATTCAGTTCCTTCATCAGATTATTGCTTAGATCTATATACAGCCCGGGATCTGAATATATTAATCCTTCCTCAATCCTGTGATATGCTTTAGTTCCTCTTGGCGCAAGGACAATGTATCCTCTCTTTTCCTTGAGCAATTCCGAGTATGTGTTCATTCCAAGATAGACATTTTTTATATCTGCAAAATACACTCCTCCTTTCTTTGAGCTTGGATCCAGGATAAGGAGTTCATCTCCTCTCATTGAAAAGCACACAGAATAATGGGCTTTCTTTGCTTCAGGGAACAAAAAGCTTTTCTTGTAGTCTATTATTATAAGCGCTTTGTTGTTCAGCCATGTTTTCAATTCCATTTTAAGGTCGTTGATGCGGTCTATATTAATCCAGACACCATTTACTTTGTTTTTTGTCAGCTCTTTAACTGCATTTATCATTTCTCTTGGATGCGTCCCGCCGGGTATTTTTGTGCCATCCAGCCTCTTTTGCTTTGGAACCAGCGGCTTTGTCAACTTTGCTATCTGCTCCTGGCTGATATTATACCCAAATATCTTCAGGACCATTGAAACAGAGGCAGGTCCGCAGTAGCTCGGATGCTGGGCAAGAAAATGATTTTTTATATTCTCCAGACTTGTCAGATCATAGACGATTTCCCTGTACTGAATCGGACTCTCGTATACTTTTCTATAAGGAATAAATGTATTAAAATTTGACCTTCCTTTCAAAATAATGCCTTGTTTTTTTAATGAGGAAATTGTATAAACTTCTTTTTTCAGCTTAATCTGCTCTCCTACCCTGAAAAAATTCATGTTTTTCAAAAATATTCCGGCAAAGTAATTTTCCACGTATGTCCTGAATCCCACGAACAGAAACACCAGCCCCAAAATCAGCACAGGATACAAAACCCCCCTGAAAAGAACAATAGTTGAATCTATGTTGATGCCAAGGGAATTAAGGGCAAGAAGACCAAAGGCAATATATAAAAAATACCTGAAAACAATCATCAAATTGGACAAATTCTGGTCCTGATCATATTCTTCAACTAATTCTTTAATCCCGCTTGTGGACAGAAATTTTTCTATGAAGAAAAATATTAATTTGACAAGCATTATTATCATGATGCCCAGCAATACAGCAGACAGCACAAAAGGCACATAGCTGTATATTTCAGCCAGGGTGTTTTCAGTTAGGTTTATCTTCAAAAAGCTCAGGGCTACCAGAATCGCCAGAATATTTATTGAAGTTGCATAAATGTGCGCAATCTGCACTCTTTCAATGCCTGCTTTGTATTTTCTTCTCCAGAGGTATGTTATTAATTTTTCCCCTATTTTCGAGGCAATAACTCCTGTTAAAAGAACAATGAAGCAAATTGCTATTTTGTAGGTAATTCCATCTGAAAGCATGATTATTAATGAAAATTGATATTTATAAGTTTATTCTTACAAAGAAAAAAATCTTATAAAAATAACCCTGCATATATATCTATGACAAACAATTATGCCAATATTCTAAACACCTTCTCTGAATCAGAGCGAAATCTTTTTCCTTGCTTAAAAAAAACCCTAAACTTAGACGAACTAATAGAACTCTCCGGCAGCAAAAGAGTTGAAGTCATGCGGACCCTGATGTGGCTTTCAAACAAAGATATCCTAAAGACAGAAACCTCTTCATTCAAGGCATTTGTCCTTGACACTTTTGGAGAGCAGTACAAAAAAGAAGGATTCCCTGAAAAAAAGATACTGCAATTTCTGTCAAAAAGCAAAAAAGCAGATACAAAAGAACTTGCAGAAAAACTAAAATTAAGCATGGGCGAAATATCCTCTACTATAGGAATCCTGAAAAGAAGCAAGGCAGTGGATGTTGAAAAAAAAGACAGCAAATTATACTTAATTCTGACAGATGAAGGGAGAAAACAGGCAGGGAGAAAGAGCGATGAAGAAAACTTTCTTGAGAAAAAATTCCCGCTTAAAGCAGAATCCCTGAACGAAAAAGAGAGAAAAACAGCTGATGAACTCAGGCTCAGGAAAAATTTTATCAGGATGCAGACAATAAAGCACATTGATATCAAGCTCACAGAGCTTGGGAAAAAGGTCACAAAGATGGATTATGATTTTGGAAACACTGTGGATATGCTAACTTCATCTATGCTCAAAGACGGCAGTTGGAAGAAAAAGAAGTTCAGGGAATACGACATATCCTCTCCTGTCCCAAAAATCCAGAGGGGAAGAAGGCACCCTGTAAAAGAAGCATGCAACCTGATAAGGGATGTCTTTCTTGAAATGGGATTTAAAGAAATGTCCGGTCCGTGGGTTGAGACTGCTTTCTGGTGCATGGATTCTATGTGGATTCCGCAGGACCATCCGGCAAGGGATATCCAGGACACTTTTTACATAGGGAAAAAAGGAGATTTGCCTGAAAAGAGACTGGTGGAAAAAGTAAAGCAGGCGCATGAAAACGGCGGAGATACGGGCTCGACCGGATACATGCAAAAATGGGATGAAGAGAAAGCAAAAGAACTGCTTTTGAGAACCCACAGCACATCAACAACATTCAGGATGTTCGGACTCCACAATGTAAACTGCGATTGCAAGTATTTCTACATTGCAAATGCTTTCAGGAATGAGGCAGTTGATGCAACGCACCTGCCGGAATTCCTGCAGGCAGAGGGATTCATCATGGCGGACGATTTGACTCTTTCTGATTTGATGGGATTTATCAGGGAATTTTACGCAAAGCTCGGAATCAAAAAAATCAGGTTCAAGCCAACATACAATCCATATACTGAACCAAGCATGGAGGCTCATTACTATGACGAAAAAAAGAAAAAATGGTATGCCTTGATTAACTCAGGAATCTTCAGACCCGAAGCGCTGTATCCTTTTGGAATAAAAAAAACAGTGATTGCATGGGGCATGGGCGTCAGCAGGATTGCTTCTCTTCTCAACAGGAAAGATAATTTGAGGGAGCTGATAGGAACAACTTGCGACATTGAATGGATTCAGAATCACAGGATGCTGAGAAAAAAATTATAGTTTATGATTATGCGTCAAAAAGCAATTGCAAATCTTTACGAAGCCCTGGTGGTGTTTATTTTCATAAGCGGGCTTATTCTCCTTGCTACAGGACTCCAAAATAATCCAGCATATGATTTTTCAAAAACAGCAAAAAAAAACAAGATGGAAATCACATGCCTTTCTCTCTACAATGCAGACTATTTTTATACCGCCAATGCAAGCTATGTCCGTCAAAAAGCAAAGGAATATATGCCTGGTTTTGGCATAGATGTGACAATAAAAAACCAAACAGACAAGACAGTGATTTCATCTGATATTGAATGCCGGGACAATGTTTCAAAATACTGCACTTCTTATATCTTGAGTTCGCAGCATAAAAACAGCAGCATATACGACCCGATAAAAATCATTGTCTGCGGGTGCTGAAGAAAAAAACTAAAGTATATATAAGTTTGCAGATAGTAATTATTATGAAACAGGAATCAAAAGTGAAAAAAAATAATGAAACAGGAGATATGCTTCTTGTCATGTCCATTGACAGAGATAATGATATAGGAATAAAAATAGGAAGAGAAGGGCCTATTATAGGACGTGAAGAAAACCTGAAGACAGCAACAGAACTTGCGATTGCCGACCCGAGCGAGTCGGATGCAAACTGCATTTTCGGAGCAATAAAAGAATACGATAAATATGTAAAGCAAAACAAGGCATGCGAAATCATAACTCTTACAGGAAACAGGGACGTCGGGATAAAATCAGACAGAATTGTATTAAAACAGCTTGACAATTTCATAAACGGGACAAAATACAAAATTACAGAATCATCCCTGGTTTCTGACGGAGCAGAAGATGAACAACTGCTTCCTCTAATAAGAAGCAGGATTGAAATCGTCCAGTCAAAAAGAATAATTATAAGCCAAAGCGTCCCGCTGGAGTCCATGTATTATTCTATCCTGAATTTTTCAAAAACAATTATTGAAGACAGAAAGCTCTCTCGTGTTTTTCTAGGGGTTCCGGCAATAATATTGCTTATATTTACTCTCTTTGGCTCAGCTGGATTCCGCATAGTCCTGGGTTTTGTTGCCATAGTATTGCTGATAAAAGGATTCTATCTCGAATCCATTGTCGAGTCATTTTACAATGAAATAGCAAATTCAATAAAGACAAGAAAATATTCAATAATCCTCTACATCGGCTCAATCTCGCTAATTATTATTGGCGCATCCACGGGATACGCTGTAATTTCATCTGCGCTCGGACCCGGAATCATTACAAAAATTGCGTTGTTTGTAAAAGCATCCTCTGTATTCTTCTTTTTGTCTGCAATACTTGCAGGGCTTGGGAAGGCATTGTTCTCTAAGGAAGAAGAATGGAAAAAAAATCTTTTCCCGTTTCTTACATATTCTAGCCTGTCATTTTCAGTAATTTATATACTTTATCACATCAGCTGCTTTTTGATTGATGATTCAACCGGATACAATCCAATATTGACTGCTGTTGGCATAAGCATATTGATTATCAGCGCAAGCATATTCATGGAAAAGCAGTTCGGAATGAAAAAAGAAGACAAAACCGCAGAAGAAGATAAAGATAAAAAGAGAAAAACAAGGAGATAAATATTATTTGATTAATCGTTTTGCTTCAGAATTTCATTTATGGCATCGATGCATTTCCGCCTTAGCTGGCGTTCTGTTCTTTCCATCTCCTGCCTTATATTGAATTCAAGTTCAGGCATTGATTCTGTTTCATTCAACTGCCTATCTTTAAGATTTGCATAAGCAATTGCTTCTTTTGCCCGGGGAGAGAATCTGTTGAATTTGTCTTCTTTTTCATCTATTGGCGCTCCCTTATTTTGAACAAGCGGCTTTTTTGTGGTTTCAACATGATATATATTTTCAACCAATCTTTTTTTTATCTCTGTCAAAATATCTCTTGCATCTCTAAAACGGGTTTTCAAATTATCAAGATGCATATAATATTGCTTATCATAGAATTTGGTTTTTTCTTTGAGCTTGTTTTCCTCCAGCATATCATATTCACTCATATTAGAATAATGCAGATCATTTCTCAGCATTAGCATAAAGTCATAGCTTTGGGATAAGACATCGTATTCTTTGTTTGTGATTATATTTTTCTGCGCAGCAACCTTCAGGATATCATTTACCTGCAGTTTATCAATGCCGTAATATCCTCGCAAAGCCCAGCTCAAATACTGTATTGTCCTGAGTCCAAAACCGCCTTTTTTGATATCGTGTTTGTCTGCAAAATCATTCCGCAGTTGTTTCCACGCAGGAACTATATTCAAAATACTTCCTTTTGCATCTTCGAGATGATCATATTCTCTTATCAAAAAATCAAACTCTTTTTTTATCGAATAATCCAAACTATTCATAACGTATGCTGCATCATCTGCATCTAAAGGAATATCGTTTTTGTTGACTTGTTCAAATTTATTCCATAATGCTCTATCTCCGCATATATATCGCGATTCAGAAAGCATTACTCTTTTTCCAAAAAAAAAGGATTTTGTCTCCTTGCTTCCGAAAAAATTTTTCAATTCTCCAAGAGTTTCCATCCTCTTTCGTTCTCCGTTTTTTACAATTTCTAAAACAGTGCCGGAATATTTATCATATTTTTCCATCCCACAATTTATTGTTTTTAAGTAATATATAATATTTTTCTCGATATTTCTGCATTCCCTATAATATTTATTATTCTCTTTAAAATACAAGAAACAAATGTCCATATCAGAAAACGGGCACACATCCTGCCTTCCATATCCGCCAAATGCAATAAGCGTCATAGGCAGATTTGAAGGAAAATCAGGATTTTTTTGCTTTTCCACATTTATTGCAATTTTGTATAATTCAGAGATTGTTTTATCTCTTAAATTGCTCATGGCAAGGCAGGTTTGCTTTCCTGTCGGGTGATTCAAAAACCGGTATTCTATATCCAAAAAGCCCTGTTTGTATTCATCCCTGCATTCATATACTGATGAAAATGATTGGTTTATTTTGGGTTTTTGTTGCTTGTTTTCTCTTTTGTCAAATTCTTTTGGTATTTTTTCTGCGGCAGGAGTATTTTCGCTTTTTTTAAACTGCTCTTCTGCTTTTTCTCTCTTTTTATCGTCTTTGGCATAGCGCATGTTTGAAATTATTGGTCTTGCGACTTTTTCTTTCCTGCTATAAATGGTTCCAATCCCCGAACCACTTTCTTTCAAAGAACCTCTGCCAACAACTCTTTTAATTTCACCAGTATCTGCATCAACCGCATGATGTTTTCCTGCCAACTCTCCAACCGCCCCTGCCAATTTGCCTGAAGTATTTCTAAACGCAGATGCTGCTTTGCCAAAAATATTTCTTTTTGGCTTTGCTGAACTTTTTCTTAAACCGCTGTAGTCAAATCCATGATCTCCTCCACCAACAGCATCCTTTATTCCTCTGAATTCATCATGTTGTTTTTTTTTGCTAAAAATCCTGCTAAAAATCCCTTTCTCTTTCTGCATTTTTTTTACATCACTGCAAAACCTATTAATGTCTCTATCGCTCAATTGCTCCTTATTCTCTTTTACCCGTTCCAGAAAATTCATTATGCCCATTAACTTTTTTTTATCATCATCGCTGAGGGTTTTGTCTTCCAGCTTTACCAGCATATTGTTCAATTCCCGGATATTTTTAATGTGAGGCATATATAGTTTTGTTTTAAAAATATTTAATATTATTCATTGCATTGTCTTCCCCATTGCGCATAAACTGTATCTTGCGGGGAGTTTAGATGATTTCATTAAATGTTTTTTCTCTAATATCAAAAACATTATACTCTCTATTTGCTGTCCAAAACAGAATTTGGGGCATTGTATACCTGCCCTGTATCTGCATCAATCAATTTAATAATTGCAATAAAATTTTCGTCAATATCATTGTTGCTGTCAGCTATCTCGTATCTCTCGCATAAAACATAATCATTGTCTTTGGAAACATAGCTGAGATTGTGCTCTTCTGTCAAAAGACCATCTCTGGCGGTTGAAAACAAAATCGTCTTAACTGTATAATTGCCTTTTGCTCCGCCTTTTATGTCCCAGAAATATTCAACGCTTAGTTTCCCATCATCTATTTGGCTTATATTGTAGCCGATAAACATTATTGAATCTGAAAATATAATCGGGTGAATGTTTTGGATTGTTGCTGTATGCTCAGCATATTTTTTATACTTCTCAATAGGATTACAGCAGAGCGCATTGATTGATTTGTTGTACCTGGATGCAATGCCGGTTTCAACTGACTTTTTTGATTTTATGAAAATAGTTGCGGCATCAAATATATTCTCACTGCTGTCTGCAAGAGATAATCTCTTTCCTGTCTTTTTGTTATATAATCCTGCTTTAATTGTGTAATTTCCTGTTTCAATGCCTGGCGGAACAGTTACATCATATTGTTCCACGTAAACTG
>QMVB01000023.1 GCA_003660905.1 Candidatus Nanohalarchaeota archaeon
ATTCGCACAATAATGTCTAAAATGGCGGAATTTTAAAGAATTAGAGGTACGTCCAACTGTCAAATTCTATATCTAAAATATTGTGAAAAAATAATAATTTAGTTATGTGTCAAACTTAGGTTAAAAAGGAGATTCTTTGAGAGGTTTATTTGTTAGTTCTTTTCTCTTTATCAGTTCACACACAATTTATTTCTTTTCAATAAACTTTATTTGTGTGTTCATCCTTTCATCGACAAAATAGGCTTTACTCTTGCAATTCTCTCTGTTATTCCGAGCCCGCAGGAAACATCTATTACTTCCTCAATATCCTTGTAAACTTCCGGCGCCTCTTCAATAAATCCTGCTCTTGATGCAGAGTGAACAGATATGTTTTTTTTGTCCAGTTCCTCTGATATTTTCTTTCCGTCCAGTGTCTTTTTTGCCTTTGATCTGCTCATGACTCTTCCTGCCCCGTGAGCAGTTGAGGAAAAAGACAGTTCCTCTGCTTTTTCTCCCTTTGAGAGAAGATAGCTTGCAGTGCCCATGGAGCCGGGAATTATTGCAGGAAGGTCATCCCTCAAGAATGTTGCTCCTTTCCTGTGAACGCACAACTTCATCATTTTGCCGTCAACCCTGTGCTTTTCAATTCTTGCAATATTATGGGAAATATCTCTTACAAGCTTTATCCCCAATGCATCTGCTGAATTATCGAAAACCTCTTCAAATGCCTGTTTTATATGATAGTAAATAAAGCTCCTGTTTGCATAAGCATAATTGACTGCCTCATGCATTGCGCACAAATATTCTTCTCCTATCTGGCTGTCTAAGTGCGCATAAACTAATTCTCTGTCAACCAAATCAGTATAAGCAATTTCATCTTCCATTCTTTTCATATAATCTGATGCAATCTGATGCCCAAGACCGCGCGAGCCGCAGTGAAGCATTATTCCAATATTTCCTTCATTAATTCCAATGGAGTCTGCCTCTTTTTTATCAAAAATTTTGTCAACCTGCTGTACCTCGCAAAAATGATTGCCTGAACCCAATGAACCCAGCTGGTTTTTTCCTCTCTTCTTTGCCTTGTCACTTACATAGTCTTCTTTTATATCTATGCACCCATTATCGTCAAAGTATCTTAATTCTTTCTTGTCCATATAGTCCATCTTGACGCTGTATTTTGCCCCTTTGAACAGCACTTCATCAAGTTCGTCCCTTGACAGAACATTACAGGAACTTCCTATGCCGGCAGGAACTTTCTTTACCAAGGCATCCAGCAATTGTTTCTTGTTTCTTTCCAGGTCTTCTTTTGAAATCCCTGTCTTTATGTACTCCATGCCGCAGCTGATGTCATATCCAACACCGCCCGGGCTGACGATTCCTTCATCCATGTTAAATGCCGCAACTCCGCCTATGGGAAAGCCATATCCCTGGTGCGCATCTGGCATCGCAAGAGCATGCTTTACGATTCCAGGAAGCGTCGCAACATTTTTAAGTTGATATATTGTTTTGTCCTGTTTCATGAGAGAATAGAGCTTGTCTGAAGCATAGACAACAGCAGGAACTCTCATATTTCCTGTTTTTTTTATGTTGTTGAGGTACATAACTATAAATGGAAGTGAAAGCTTAAAAGCAATTATTTTTTGTAAGCTCCATTTGATTAGAAGTAACAAAGAGGAAATGAATATGAAATATAATATTTTATATCAAATCCGGTTTTATTATTCTTCATTTACACCGAATGCGATCACATCTCCACTAAAAACCCAGCTAATCTACTTTCTTTTCCGGCAGACAGCCTCTTTCAATTCCCTGAAATTGTCTTTTGCAATATCTACATAGCTGAGTTGGGTAGGAAAAGGGATATTTATATTCTCTTCCCTGAATCTCTTTATTATTGCGCAATGTATCTTTTCCATTATTTTAAACCTAAGTTTCATGCTCGGAATAGGGCAGACAAGAGTAAAATTAAGCGCATAATCCCCTAATTCTATAAGATAAACAGCCGGTCTTGGACGCTTCAGCACATGCTTTGTGTTTTTTGCTATATCTATCAAAATGTGCTTCACCTTATCCACATCGCTGTCATAGGATACATTCACTTTTACTCTTACAAGGTTTTTGCTGTAGGGATAGCTCATATTTTCAATTCTCTTGTTTGACATTTCAGAGTTCGGGATAATGATTGTTGTTGCAGCATAAGTTTCAAGCCATGTTGATTTCAGACCTATTTTTTTTACTGTCACTATCATATCATCATCCAGCTTAAGCAGGTCTCCTTCCTCATATGCCTTTTCAGCGCATATTGCAAATCCGCCTATCACATTGGACAATGTGCTTTGCGCAGCAAGCCCAACTATTATTCCAATGACTGCTGTTGAAGTGACAAGCCATGTTATGTCAATGTTCCATAATTGCATTATTGCAAAAATAGCTGCAAGCCAGACAAAAACAAATATTGTTTTTTTTATAATTTCTGCATAATCCTTTGATATTTTATTTATGCTCTTGTCCGGCTCTTCCAGATTCAACAGCAGCGGGGTCAAAAACTGCCTGAGGATGATGACTGCATGCTTTGACAATACAAGAATGAGAAGCGTCTTGAATACATTGGTTAATATAATAGCTATTTCATCAGAAAAAGGAGATATGCTTATAACGTAAAGTCCGCCGAAAAGCAATATAAGGATAGATGTATATTTGTGAAGCTCGCATATCGTCTTTTTTGCATGCCTGAATTTTAAATTATGGAGAGTAAATTGTATTATCTGGTTTCTTATATTTTTCCCGTAAAAAGAATATATCTTGTATATTACTAATGTGGCAACAATCCATATTATTGAAGGCAACCACGATAAAATCGAAATTTTCAGAACTTCTGCATCCATATCTTTTTTAAACTTTAATATTTAAATATGTATCTCTAAGAGATGAATTATGACGAGAGTAGGATAATCGGTTAGTCTGGAGGGTTGTGGTCCCTCTGATCCGGGTTCAATCCCCGGCTCTCGCCCTTAATGAAACAAATAAGCACTGAATACGAAATGGACAAAAACAAACCATATTAATTGATGATTCCGTGGGCGAAGGAGGCGGACAAATTGTGCGTACAGTTGCTGCATTTTCTGCAGTTACAGGATGGTCTGTGAAAATAATAAACATAAGAGCAAAAAGAATTGACTCTAATCAAAAAATTTGTAAAAAGAAAAATCTATTTTGAAAAAGGATATATTTGCGTTGATTGATTCTTAATGCATTTATTTCAATTTACCGTAAACCCCATCGCTTCCTTCCTCAATAGCGTATTTTTTATTCCTGAGGTTCACTATCATTTCTGCAAGATCTGAATCAACTATTTTTTGCAGTTCTTCTTTTTGGGCATCAATCAAAATATTGAATTCAGTTCCAAAGTGCTTTATTAGTTTGCTGTAAATGCTCCATATTGTCTTCGATTGCAGTGTGGAAATATTTTTTGAAAACGCAATTATTTCAAAAAGAGGGAGCAGTGTATAATACATTGCTTTGCCCTCTGCAACATATTCTTCCGACCGGTCTGCAAGCTCTCTCACCCTGTGAAAAACCCCGATTGTAAGCGGCTTTTTGCAGACCGGGCAGATGTTATTGTATTTTTCAATCGCCTCTTTTGGAGGTATGCTTATGCCGCAGTTCCTGTGCCCGTCAAAATAATATTTTCCATACCGCGGATCAACTTCAATCGTACCGGCATATCCATTGTTTTTCTTCCGGATTGCATCGACGAGTTTCTTGTATGAAATTTCTTCATCAAATTCAAATATTGTTGCCTCCCTGCCTATTCTCCAGGGATAATGCGAATGCGCATCACTGTTGCTTATCATTGTGTACCTGTCAAGGCAGCCCAGCTGATAATTCATCTGCGGGTCGCTGGAAAGGCCGGTTTCAAGCCCATATATATGTTTTGTCTGATCCAAAAAAGCATCCTCTATTTTGTCAAACCCTGATTTTGAGCCAAATAATCCAAAATACGGCGTCCATATATGAGCAGGAATTATTTCAATGTCCTCTGATATTTTTTTCAGGTCAGCAGTTATTTTATTGCAGGGAAGATGCCCGAATATCGGTCTTCCGTCATAATCCATTCGCCCTTTCGAGCTCAGATACTTGTTTATCTCCTCTGTTGTCTGGATATCAGGAGACAGTATTACAAGATGGATTTTTCTCGATTTTGCCGAGTCAGAATACATGAGGGATATTTCTGTCTGAAACACAAATCCAAGTTGCTGCTTTCTGTCATTTTCAGGGACATCTGTATCGGAATACTGAAGTAGGTTTCCCTGGGAATTGTCTTTTTTTAGATAGTATATCCCTTTTTCTCCTCCTTCCTGGAGTTTTTCCTTTAACTGGGCAAACCATTCAGGATGAGTAAAATCACCTGTGCCTAAAATATGAAGCCCTTTCATCAGTGCATATTTTTCAAGATTTTTCAAAGTAATGCTCTTGCTCGTGCCCCGGGAATAGCAGGAATGTATATGGAGGTCGCAAAAAAATCTCATTTAATAATAATGCCGCATTCTTTATATATTTTGCCAACAAAATAATATTGATGGTCAAGGCAAAAGCAAAAAAGCAAAATATAGATATAGCGGTTCTTAACAAGATACTGAAAAAATACGGGTATGCTGAAGAAACACCAGAACTAAAGAATAAAAAAGAAATTGTACTCTCAAAAGAATTCACGCAATACAAGAAAGAAGAAAAAGAGCAAAAAAAACTAAACTGGTATGAGCATGGAGCCAGATTCGCGCAAAAAGTATTTAACCTGCCTCCTCTCAAAGAGGGATCGTATGAAGATCTGAAAATGGCAATAAAATTCCTGGATTACAAAATAGAGCCCCATGAGAGCTTTAGCCTGACTTATCTTGCTGTTCTGATTTCTCTTCCCATTGCAATTGCACCCCTCTCCATGAAACTTTCCGGAATCGCGATTCCGAAAATATTTATAATCACCTTCCTGCTTTTGCCGTTGATAATCTATTATTATTTTTACAGCTATCTGGAGAAAAAAGCATCGCTGCTGCGGATGAACGTCGGTGGCGAGCTTGTAATGGCAATTTTGTACATGATAATATATATGAAAACAACGCCGAATCTCGAGGGAGCAATTCGATTTACTGCAAAGAATATAACAGGGAAAATAGCAAATGATTTCAACTTGTTGCTGTGGAAAGTCGAAATCGGAAAATTCAGCAATATTTACGATGCGCTGGATGATTACTTGAATCAATGGCACAACTACAACAGGGATTTTATTGAATCAATACACCTGATTCGCGAATCAATGCTCGAAACCAATCCCTACAGGAGAGAAATACTGCTCGACAAATCAGTGTCTGTAATACTTGACGGGTCGCAGGAAAAAATGAAAAAATATGTCCGGGCATTAAGTACGCCTATTGCCGTTCTGCATGGGCTGGGGATTATGCTTCCTATCCTTGCAATGCTTATGTTTCCGCTTTTTGCAATTTTTATGGGAGATAGTATAGACAATATTGTTTTCTACATGTTTCTTGGATACGATGTTATTCTCCCCCTGCTTGTTTTTGTCTTTATGAAAAGCATCATGGAAGGAAGGCCGATTACGCATTCAAAAGTAGATATATCAGAGCACCCGGACTACACTTCCATAAAAAATATGATTCTTAAAATAGGAGGAAACAAAAAGATAGAAATCCCTGTTCTTCCTATATCCTTACTTATATTTGCTGTGCTGGCTCTTCCGGGATTCATGTTTATGCTCCAGACAGATTTCTTCTACACCAACACATTGACCGGAGAGCGTATGGAGCCGACCTTTTTTTCAATATTAATGTCAATTTCAATCATTATTGCAATGGGGATTGCAACGATATCCTATTATTTCCTGACAAGCTTTCAAAAAGTCCATCTTACTGAGGAAATAGATCATATAGAAGATGAATTCGAAGATGCTCTCTTTGCCCTCGGAAACAGAATGGGGGGAGGAACGCCTATTGAAAAAGCGCTTGCTGAAGCGCAACATGATACGCAGCAACTAAGCATAACTGTGCTTTTTTTGAAAATACTGCAAAATATGCACCAGATGTCTATGCCATTCGGCAAAGCGCTTTTTGATAAAGAACAGGGAGTCCTAAGGTACTATCCCTCCAAGATTATAAAAACAATAATGAAAGCAGTATCATCTGCAATAAAAAAAGGAACAAAATCTGCCTCCCTTACAACTCTTACAATCGCAACATATCTACATTCCCTGAAAAACACACAGACTGTAATCGATGAAATGATGGCTCCCACAATATCCTCCCTGAAATTTCAAAGCTATATCCTTATCCCTATGATATCCGGTGTCGTTGTCTGCGTTTCAAAACTGATGATGAGCATTGTCTTTATTCTCTCAAAACAACTGAAAAAAATAGGAGATGTATCTGTTACCTCGGAAATGGGAGGCGGCAATTTTGATATGATCAATATAATATCCCCGAATCCTGTACCTCCGGAACTCCTGCAACTAATTGTTGGAATTTATATAATTGAAACACTGATTTTGATGGCAAAATTCACTGTAAGAATAGACCGGGGAGAAGATAAAGTAAAAGAAAATACAATGTGCTGGCATTTCCTATTAGGAGGTATATCTGTATATCTCATTGTATATGTTATGCTCGGGGTTATGTTCAATCCATTGATTGAAGGCATAGTTTCGGGACTTTCCGCAACATAATCGAAATCTTTATAAAGATTGTGCTCATTATCACTAAAGATTTATAAATGTTTGTTTTGGATGGAAAAATTATGATTGGAAAAAAATGCAAATACTGCGGAAATGATGAGATACGAACAGATAATGTCCGTGGAATAGTGTATTGCACTAAATGTGGAGCAATTTTAGAGGAAAATGAAATAGATAATCAGGCAGAATGGCGTTCTTTTAGTTCTGAGCAGCAATCTTCACGGACGAGAACCGGCGCCCCTATTACATTTACAAAGCACAACAAAGGAATTTCAACTGAAATAGGCAAAGGAAATGCAGAAATGTACAAATTGACCTCCAAGAAGAGGAATCAATATTACCGACTGAGAAAATGGAACAAGAGAATAATGAATTCAAAGGAAAGAAACCTGAATTATTCTTTGGCTGAACTTGAGAGGCAGGTTTCCTACCTGATGCTTCCAAAATCAATCCATGAAGAAGTTGCGCGATTGTATGAAAAAGCAGTGAAAAAAGGGGTTGTGAGAGGGAGATCCATAGAATCTATAATTACTGCGCTAATCTATGCTGTTGCGAGAAGCTACGGTGTCCCGAGAACCATTTCAGAACTCTCTGCTGCATCAGGAATAGAAAAAAGAGAAATAGGAAGAGCATACAGGTATATCTCAAGACAGCTTAGCCTAAAAATCCTTCCTGCTACATCAAAGCAATACATTTCCCGCTTTGTATCTCTGCTTGGTCTTGACGGCAAAGTAGAGGCAAGGGCAAAAGACATTGTCGAAAAAACAAAAGATTCAAAAATTATTTCCGGCAAAGGACCTACCGGCGTTGCTGCCGCAGCAATATACATCGCGGCTGTACTGGAAGGAAGAAAACAAACGCAAAGAGATATAGCCGATATTGTTGGAGTCACAGAAGTAACAATAAGAAACAGGTACAAAGACCTTATAAAATCCCTCGGAATTGAGGATCAGATAGAAAAAATATCAAATGAAGAGGAAAAAAATGAAGAGGAAGACGATGAATTTCCGAAAAAAAGGAAAAGAAAGAAGATAATCTCAAAATTCAAAACAAGCCAGTTGATTCATAAAAATCCTGTTGAAGAAGAAGTTTCCTATATAGATGCCCAAAACGAAGAATAAAGCAGACAAAAGCAAATATTATGGCAGTTTCCCTTTTTCTCCTCTTTGCATCTGTTGCATTGATAGGAAGTGCGCTTGGAAGCTATTATGACCTGAAAACAAGTGAAATCCCAGATAAAGTTCCGATAGGCATTTCCCTAATGGGGCTTATCCTCTATATTCTTGATTTTTTTATAAACAAGAATACTTTCCCTTTTGTTTCAATAATTTCAGTTTGCGGCTTTTTTCTGGTTTGCGGCTATGTTCTTTTCTGGCTCGCGCAATGGGGAGAAGCAGATGTGCTTATATTGGTATCGCTCGGTGTTCTTTTGCCCTATCTGTTTTCTATCCCGAATAATTTTCACAGTGCAATGATGTTTGCAGGAGTATTTATGGGCATCTCTTTTGCAGTAGGCGGGATTTATTCAGTTGTATTCAGCATAATTATAATGGTAAAAAACAAAAAAACAAATGCCTTTGCAAAGTATATATTGAAGGAAAAAAACCAGCTCCACAGCATTTTTTGCTTCCTTATTTTAGGAACTGTGCTTTACATTTACGCCTGCTTGAAGCAAATGCATTACCTGGAACTTCTTACTGTAGAATTGCTCGTTTTCATCCCTTTTTTCTACATGCTTATAAAATTCGCAAAATTCGCAGATGAGTTTGTCTACAGGAAAAAAATAAAGACAACAGAGCTTGTTGAGGGAGATGTAATTGCGCAGAAAATAAAGGAATTAAAAATAAATGGAAAACGCTATGAAGGCATAGTTGAAGAAGATGTAAAAAAAATAAAAAAAATCCTTAAATATGTCTATGTAAAGGATGGAGTCAGGTATGCGCCGGTGTTTTTTTTAACAATACTGCTTTTCCTCGCTATCTGGAAGTCTTACCTGGCAATGTATTTTCCCGTATAAACTACTTTATAACCGCTCAATCCTTCTTTTTCTCATTACGACAACATCCTCGAGTCTTACGCCAAATTTGCCTTTCACATAAATTCCCGGCTCTATTGTAAAGACCATGTTTTCCTCCACCTTGCATGCCTCAGCATAAGAGGGGTACTCATGCACCTGTATTCCTATCCCGTGCCCGAGAGAATGAAAATTGGAGAAACTGGACTTTGAATAATTTTTTTCCAAAAAAGAAACCGCAATGTCTGTTATTTTGCCAAAAGAAATTCCGGGCCTTATGAATTCATCCATCATGTCCTGAAGTTCTTCCAAAGCAGAATATGCTTTTCTCATGGAAGCGTCTGCCTGCGAAGAAAAAAACATTCTTGTCATGTCTGAATTGTAATGATTGAAATTAAGCCCAAAATCCAGCATAATGCATTTTTTTGCAATATAATCAGAAGGCAGGTGATGGATAAATCCTGCGTTTTCGTCCGCAGCCGCAAGCGTGTCGAAGGCATTTGTGCACTCATATTCCAGTATTGCAATGTCTATCTTCTTTTGCAGTTGTCTCTCTTTCAAACCAAACAATCCTTTGCTCTGCTTTTCTAAATCAGAGATAATCTCTCTCTGAAGTCCGCATGCTGTTTTTATGCTTTTTATCTCCTCATCTGACTTTATGCTCCTCAATTTGAAAATATCTGCGGTAATGTCCTCAAATTCAATAGACTTGTATTTTGCCTTTAATTTTTTGTAAGATGCAAAAGAGAATCCTTCATCGATTCCGATTTTGATTTTTTTATTTTCAAACAAAACCATTTTCTTTGTCAGTTTTTTCACTTCAAATGGCGTTTTGCCTTCAACGGGAAAGGAAGCACATAAGCAATCCTGTGCTTTTTGAGAAAGAGGGTTCGATATAATCAGGATGACCGGCTCGAGAAACCAGATGCCTGTAAAATAAAATATGTTTGCCTGGGTTGTGTTTCCTGCTTCTCCATTATAATGCAGGAACAGGGCATCTGTTTTTTTCTTTGAAAGAATTTTTTTTATCCTGCTTATCCTGTTTTTGAGTTCTGCAATATTTGCCATCGTGTATAAAGTATATGTGAATTATTAAATACTATGGACGCAACAAAAAAATCTTGCAGATTAAATTTAGATACAATTTATAGCAAGATTATTTCCTGTTATTTAATTAAACCGAAACATATATATTCTTTACATTCATATATCTGCATGGAAACAAAAAAAGAAAATGTATGCGGACAACCATGCGAAGTCTATAGCAGAGTAGTAGGATATTACCGTCCGGTTCAGAACTGGAATAAGGGCAAGACAGAAGAATTCAAGGACAGGATTGTTTTCAAGAAAAACGAATAATCTTCCCGGCATTAAACTGTAAAAACTATTTGACAAAGCGCTGCTCCGCTCACATCTAATATAACAATTGCATCTTGAAAAAATCATTTAGAATTTTAAAAAATCAATTGACTTGTTTATATTCTTTGCCTCTATTATAAAAATGGTGTCAGTCCAGCATGAAAAAAGTTCCACTATATTTACTCCATTCTCGGCAAATAAATCTGCCAGATACGAAATAACGCCGGTGATTTCCTCAATCTCCTTTGGAGATTTAAAATTAATCAAAACCAACTCTTTGTTGTGCCTGATTATATTTGCATCAAACCTGTTTTTTATCAAACCGGAATATTTTTCCTGTATTATCAACGTATAATTATCTGATCCCTCCAGGCAGGAAAATACCCCTGATTCTCTTCTGATATTTTTTTGGATTTCATCAATCTTATTCATATCTATGCCTTTTGAAAGAACAAAAACATTAATCTTATTCTTTATATTCATCTCGGACTCTGTCAGCAAATCTATGATTTTCTTTTCATAAACATTTTCTCCATCAAGTTTTTTATGCAATCTTCTTGCTGCCACAAGGATTGCTTCTTTGGATGTCTTCTTTTCTATATTTGCCTCTTTAGCAATATGCCTGGCTAAAGAAGAATAATTTATCAGATCTTTTTTAAGGCAATTTTTGATATATGGATGTTTGTTGATATATTCATTTGTCAATTCAGCTGTTGTTTTTTCCATGCATCTAAAAGAAAACAGTATATATAAATATTGCTTTTTTTTATTTTATTCAATGAGCGCCTCTGCCCCAAACAAAACATATTCTTTGCTTTCTGTCCTGTACAGAACATCAATAATATATTCTCTGACAGGATTTAATATTGCAGAACAGGCATCCAAATTGATCATAATATGAAGTATATTAAATTTAATTCATTTAAGGCTATATCAAAAGAAAAATTCAAGGGATTGATAAAGTCGGGATTTGAAAAAAAATTAGTCGATGATTATTTTGAATACACTATGCCAAAATATATTTATATCGCCTGCCATAACAATCAATATTGCGGGGCAATTGTCGCAGAAGAAATAAATCCCGGATTAATATATCTCGACAAAATAGTCACAAAAAAAGAGCATCAAAGGAACGGAATTTTCAAAAATCTATGGGCTATGCTGGATTGCAAAAAGAAAGTATTGTGGCGGACTAAGGCAAATAATCAGATAAACTCTTTTTATATTAATCATTGCACAGGAATGCAAAAAACAGGAAAATGGATTATTTACTGGAAGGGGCTTAATCCTGAAGACATTAGAGATGGAATAAAATACGCTATTGGCAAAAAGCAGACATTAATGCAGCAGGGATTATAAAGCAAATATAAATTTAAAATATTCTTTTATATTTAAATTTATGATTTTAAAGAAATTGTTTTTGAAAAACATACGCATCTTTGAAGAAGAAACTATTAATTTTCCAAGAGGCGTTGTGCTGCTTGAAGGAGACATCGGCAGCGGAAAAACAACAATACTAAAATCAATAGAATTTGCGCTTTTCGGAGCAGGACCAAATCTGCGCGCCTCTACACTTTTGAAAAAAGGGCAGACCTCTGCCTCGGTCAATTTGCTGATGGAAATAGACGGGAAAAGCATCATGATAAAAAGAGGCCTGAAAAAAAATACCGGCGGCGAAATCGTCCAGACAAAAAGCGAACTGACAATAGGCAACATGTCTTACCTGTGCAGCCCTAAAGAGATGCGCTCAAAAATAATAGCTCTCCTCAACTACCCGGCGGATATGATTACAAAAAACCCCGCTCTTCTTTTTAGATACACTGTCTACAATCCGCAGGAAGAGACAAAGCAAATCCTGAGAATGAAAAAAGAAGAGAGAAGCGATATTTTCGGAAAGATATTTTCAACAGACCAATACAAGCAAATCAAAGAAAACGCCATTGTATTCAAAAAAAGCATAAGGGAAGAAGGAGATTACTTAAGAGGTGTTTTCAACAATCTTGTTGAATACAAAAGCCGGGAAAAAACGCAAAAGCAGGAATTGAAGGAACTTGAAAAGAAAACAAAGGCAGAAGAAGAGCAGGCAGGCAAATTGCGCAATGAAGTTGATTCAATAAATAAAAAATACGAAACCCTTGTAAGGGAAGAAGCAAGATTTAATGAAATAAAAAGAAAATGCGAAATTCAAAACAGCCTGCACAATGAAAAAAACCAGTATCTTGCTGAACTCAAAGAAAGGGAGGAATGCGAAAAAAAATCCATTGAAAAAATACAATCCCAGATAAAAGAAATTCCTTTTGCAGAAAGCAAAAAATTCGACAGAAGTGAAATCTCTCTGCTAAACGAGAGGAAAAGGGAAAAGGAAAAGCAAATTGAAGAGCACAGCGATGCAAAAAAAGAAATCCA
>QMVB01000024.1 GCA_003660905.1 Candidatus Nanohalarchaeota archaeon
AGCGGAGTTGTAGTTAAAAACAAGCAATTATCACATAAATTCTATTGAAAAATCCTGTTTTTTGCAAACTGTCAAATAGGCTTTCCTGTCTTTTTTGGCGTCAAACTGTCAAAGTTGGGATAATGGCGCTGGCTGCTGTTCTGGCAGACCATTATTGGCAAAAAAGGAGGAAAGAAAAAGAAAAAGCTCCTCCTCTGCAAACAAAAAAACAGCCGAAATACAACTGGAGAAATGATGTAAACAAATACTTTCAAAAAGCAAAAACTTTTTTTTAGGAAGGCAAAAAAAAGCAGGCATAGCAGAAACTTTCTTTTGGGGTAAAGCTGATGTTTAAGCACAAAAACACAAAATCTGTTGAGCTAAAACAGTTGAAAAAAATGATGACATCAGAAATAGTGGCTTCAATCCCCGATAATGCTCTCAAAGCAAAAGTGAAAAAATGCCTTGAAAAAATCGATATGGCTCTTTTTGCAAAGCATGCGATCACAAAAGCTAAATTTGAAGCATCCATGAAACTTTCAAATGAACTATTTAACGGGAAAACAAAAAATTAATCCTCTGCATTTATTTCAACAAAGTTATATCCTGTATCATTTGTATAACAAGTAAGTATTATTTTTTTATTGCGGCTGTTTGCATATCCTCTTATATTATTATTTTCCGGGTATTCAAGAATCTCTGTCTCGCCTATTTCATTTTTTACAGCAACACGATTATCGTCCAATCCTTTTAATGAAAAAAAGGTTTTCGGCACAGAGGTCATGCTAATTTCATATTTTTGAACAGTGGGGGCATAATTTATGTTTTTGTTTTTTATTGTTAGCATAGAAAAAGAGGAATCTATGTAATTTACAATTACATCGAAATATATCTGATTTGCATCGTCCCATATATTGTTGGACAGGTGCCTGTATGAAAAAGTCATTGAAATCAGAAAAACAATGCCTATCAGCATTATTATCATCAGTTCGATTATGGCAACCGCTCCTTTTCTTTTTTTTGATATCATATTTCTAATTTCATCATTGTGTATAAACTGTATGTTGCATATATAAGTTTAGACACAACATTAAAAAAATTTGCAGTCGCAACCAAACTATAAAACTTTGCAAGAAAGTTTGGTTTCGGAAAAATCTGCAACATCAGCTGGCGACGCAGAAATTTTTTTGGAAATTCTCGCGAAATTCGCAGAATTTTTTCTGAAATATTTTTCTTATTGTATATAAAGCGTATAATTTCGTAAGGAACTTTAGATACAACATTAAAGAATTTTGCCGCTCCATTTTTGAATTAAGCAAAATTATATTGAAAATCAATTGCAAAAATATTTCTTAAAAGTATTTAATATTTTGTTCACAATAATACATATGTTTAATAAATCACTTAATAAAATCGCATTGATTTTTTTCTTTTTGGTGCTATTGTTATCGCCCATCGTTTTTTGCGATGGAGGAATGTGGCATTACAGACCATATGAGCCGCAATATACTTTCCTCGCAAAAGAGACAGAACAACTGGCTTTTATTTCATATGAAGACACCTATGAAAACCTAATGGTGAGGGTTGCAACAGATGAAAAAATCGGAGAGCTGACAAACCTTGTATGGATTCTGCCTGTCCCTGCACTTCCAGAGGATGTTGTAATAGGGCATATTGAGTCAATGAAAATAAAGGACAAATACTACAAAAAAGGAGTAGAATTATCTGACAAGACAAAAAGAAATCTAAAAGACAAAAGATGGTGGTTTTACAACTCCCAAATATGGCCTGTTCCTTTTTATTTTTTACAGAGGCAGAATAACAGGCATTATAATTCCAATGATATGATAGCTGTAGGTGCATCAAAGTCCTTTGGCGAAAAAATAGATTATAATGAAGGCATTCATGTCCATGAGACATATACTAAATACGGGCTTACAAGCCAGCTTATAACTGCTGATGATGGCACTTCTCTGTACACTTTTTTATCATCCAAAGGACTTGAAATGCCTTATAAGGTGAAGCAGATACTCAACCATTATATTGGAGATGATTTTTGCTTTGTCATAACTGAAATTACAGACAAAAATCAATTCAGCGGCTCTGCTGCTGTGTATACTACGTTTCCTGCCGGAAATCTCTACTATCCTCTCGTGCTGACAAGCGTCTATGAAAGCCAGCGCATCCCGACAAAAATATATGTCGATGGATATGTCAATCCCAGAATAGCTTCAAAAATAAAGCAATACACAGATGTCAATTATTATGTTGAAGGCAATGTAAAGCCAGATATAAAAAGTGAAGATGAAGATTTATTTGAAAATGCAAAATTTGACAAATATACATTGATTACAATGGATGCTCCTTCCAAATACCTCAAAAAAGATTTGATTATGAGCAAAATCCCGCCTCTATCCACATTAGGTTATAATTTTGTTTATGAGCACATAGTATTGTCCTGCCTGTTCATATTCCTGCTCTTCTCATGCCTCTCCTCCATGATAGTTGCATTCCTGTTTAAAAAAGACAAAAAGGCATATCTAAAGGCAGGGTTGTTTAATGTATTTAGTGTAATTGGATATTTTGTTGCATTAAACAAGTTCATCAAAGAAAAAAAGACCAAAGAAATAAAAGTAATCAGCAGGAAAGTATTTTTCTCTAATTGCATTGTCTCATGCATTGCAGCAGCAGCTCTGCTTTTTGTTTTTGCAATAACAATAAAGGAAGGGATTCCTCCAATTTATAATATGACAACATTTTTGCTTTTCACGTCATTTTATATTTTGCCTGCCGCAATTATTTACTCAATATGGAAAACGCATACTATTTCGACAAAACTGCTAAAAGAGCTTGCTCCGGATAAGCTCCAGAAAATAAAAATTGGATTTATTGGAGAAGCAATGGTATTTTCTGTTGTTTTTATGATTATATGCCTGATGTTTTTTGCACTTATATAATAAAAAAGAATCACGCTTTTCTTTTAGTGAATGCTGTATGCAAGAGTTTATGGGCTTTCGCGCTGCCCGACTTTCCCAAAAACTCATCGTAAAGTTTCTTTATAGATGGGTTTTCATGGGACTTTCTAAACGGCATATTCCTGTCTTCCCGGTAGAGGGCATCTATCCTTTTCTCTCTTATGCTGTCATTTGTAGGAATTGGCTGTCCTCCGCCGCCAATGCACCCTCCCGGACATGCCATGATTTCAATAAAATGATACTTGCTTTTCCCCTCCTTTAATTGCTCCATCAATATTTTGGCATTGGAAAGCCCGTGAGCTACAGCAAAATTGTAGACCGTGCCTTTCATTGTAATGCTGCCTTCTTTAATTTTCGGCAATCCCCTTATTTGATTGAACTCTGGATTCGTTACTCCATTTCCTGTAACAAACTCATAAACTGTTCTCAAAGCAGCTTCTGTAACTCCTCCAGTTGCGCCAAAAATGACTCCGGCTCCTGTGGCTTCACCAAGAGGATTGTCAAATTCCTCTTCATCATTCATCTTAGTCAAATCAATGCCTTTTTGCTTCAAAAATCTTGCAGCTTCCCTTGTTGTCAATACAATATCTACATCAGGATGCTTGTGAAAATCCGGTCTTTTGCATTCAGCTTTTTTTGCAGTGCATGGCATAATGCTTACCACTACGATATTATTTGGATGAAGCCCCATTTTATTTGCATAATATGTTTTTGCTATGCACCCAAGCATTCTGTTAGGGGATTTGCATGAAGAAAGATACGGTATGAATTGAGGATAAAATTGTTCAACATACTTTATCCATGCAGGACAGCACGAAGTGAATTGAGGGAATGGTCCTCCTTTTGCCGCCCGGGATATAAACTCGGTCGCCTCTTCTACAATAGTTAAATCTGCCCCGAAATTTGTATCAAAAACTTTGTCAAAACCAGCTTCCTTTAATGAAGCCACCATTTTTTTTGTAACAAGTGTTCCTGCCGGCAGACCGAATTCCTCGCCAATTGATGCCCTTATTGCAGGTGCAGTCTGCACCACTACGTGTTTTTTCGGGTTTTCAATTGCAGCGACAACCTTGCTTATGTCGTCCACTTCATGAAGCGCACCGGAAGGGCAAACCAATACGCACTGCCCGCAATCAACGCAAACTGATCTTTTTAGCATGTCATCAAATGCTGTTGTAATTTTTAAACCTTCGTTCCCTCTGCCTTCAAAACAAAGAGCATTTACTCCCTGCGTCAAACGGCATTTGTTCACGCATTTTCCGCATAAAATGCATTTGGAATTATCCAGGCATATTGACAAATTTGAATTGTTTTTTCTGCCTGAATCTTTATCTGCAATCTTTAAAACTGATTTATCTTTACTGGATTTAACTTCGCATGATTTTTTATTGAAACGGGTATTTTTTATCTTGTACTTTTTCTTTAATTTTTGGAGTTGGCTCACTGTTTTTTCCTCATCTTTGTGCCTTGACAAAAGAAGCTCTATGTTAATTTTCCTTAAGCGAATCACTTTTTTTGTTTCTGTCTCGACGACCATATTGTCTGCAACCTTTGTGTCGCATGTGCTCATTATCCTTCCATTGACTTCGCAAATGCATAATCTGCAGCTTCCTGTCGGAGGCAAATCCGGGTCATAGCACAAGTGAGGGATTTCTATCCTGTTTCTCAATGCCGCCTGAAATATCGTCTCACTCGAGTTTACTTCAATGTCTCTTCCGTTAATTTTTATTTGCATAATTCCTCAAATTCACTCCTGAAATATTTTAAAGCCCCTTTAATATGATTGCATGACGACTGCCCGAGGGGACAGAAAGAAGTAAGCTCAACAAACTCTGCTAATTCTTCAAGCAAAAGCAGGTCTTTTTTTGTCCCCTCCCTGCCAATGATTTTGTCAAGCAGTTGGAGAATCCTGTGGTTCCCGTCCCGGCACGGCGTGCACTTTCCGCAGCTTTCATGGACAAAAAAAGCAGTGATGTTGCGGCATACCTCGACGATGCTGCGGCTCTCTCCAACCACAATAATTGTGCATGAACCAAGCCCTGCTTCCTTTTCTTTTATTGATTCATAATCAAAGCGAGTCTTTGACTCGTATGGAATGCATCCTCCTGCCGCTCCAAAAAAAATCGCCTTTGGCTTTTCTTTGGCTACGGCTTTCTGAATCAATTCCTCAAATAAAATCCCTGTTTTCTCTTCAAATACGCCTCCTTTCTTTACATCCCCTGAAACGCAGAACAACCTCAAATCATTGCTCCATTTATTATCTTCAAACAAAAGCGCTGCATTGATAAGTGTTTCCACATTGTTTATCGCCGTCGGTTTTTGCCATAAACCATACTGGGCAGGATAAGGCGGTTTTTTCCTCGGACGTCCGCTGAGCCCCTCGATAGAATTCATTATACTTGTTTCATCCCCGCAGATATAGGCACCGGCTCCTTCAATTATTTCTATTTCGAGCCCGTCAAGATGCTTTTTTGATGAATATATTGCCTTGAGCAACCTGCCCTTGAGATAATCATATTCTTTCCTCAGGTAAATATATGCATGCCTGCAATTAATGGCATATGATGCAATGGCAATTCCTTCAATTAGTGTTTTTGCATTGTTGATTAAAATAAACTTGTCCTTAAATGTTCCCGGCTCGCCCTCGTCAAAATTGCATATAAGGATGCCTTCGTCCCCTGCTTTGGTTACAAAGTCCCATTTGATGTCTGTTGGAAAACCAGCGCCGCCTCGCCCCTTAAGCCCTGCTTCCTTTACCTTTGCTATAACTTCTTTCGGACTCATTGATTTTGCCTTTTCAAGAGAGATAAACTTTGTTTCCTTTAATATTTTCATTTTGGATTTGTCCTCCACTTCAAGAGAAGATTCCTGCCACTTTACTTCACTGCTCTTTTTTTTTATTTCTGCCAATATTTCTCTAATCTTCTTTTTAGTCAGCTTAGTGTAGGCAACATTATCAATGAGCATCGCGGGAGCTTCACTGCAGCATCCAATGCATTGCGTTATCTGGAATGAAAAGTCTTTGTTGAATTCTCCCGGACTCAACCCTGTGATTTTTTTTATTTCTTCCATTATATTGACAGAATCATTCATAAAACAAGAAGGGCTATTGCACACATAAATCGCATGCTTTCCTTTTTTTTCAAATGCAAAAAATGAATAGAACGAAGCCATCTCATATATTTTCGCAGCAGGCATATCGATTTTTCCCGAAATATATTTTATGTTCTCTCTGGACAAAAATCCCTCCTTGTCCTGTATGCGATTCAATATATTTATCAAATTGGCCTTATTGTACGTTCTTACAATTTGCTTTATGTCTTTTGATACAGGCATTATATTTTATAACCTACACTTATTTATATTTAAAATTAAAGACAAATACTCTTCTATGAAAACAATCGGAATCACCGGAGGAAAAGGAGGAACAGGAAAATCAACAATTGCAACTGCCCTTGCCTGTAAACTAGCTAAATCCAGCAGAGTTCTTCTGGCGGACATGGACGCAGACTGTCCAAACGACCATTTGCTCCTGAATATAAAAAGAGAGAAAAGAGAAACAGTATTCCAGAGAATCCCGAAATTTGACTTTAAAAAATGCACAAAATGCGGCATGTGCTCTGTGGTCTGCAAAAGCAATGCAATAGTATGCATAAATAATAATTATCCTGTTTTCATAAAACAGCAGTGCAATGGATGTGGAGCATGCCATGTAAAATGCCCGACAGGAGCAATTACCTGGAGCAAAAAAGAAATCGGATGCATCTGGCAGAGCAAAGGATGCAATATGGATTTGATAAGCTGTGAATTAAAAATCAACGAACCGGTCTCGGAACTTGTGGTGGATACTGCAAAAAAAATCATAGAAAAAGAAAAAAATAAATATGATTACGTATTGGTGGACACTGCCGCAGGAACGCATTGCGATGTAATTTGTGCCCTTAGCGGTTGCGATTTCGTTCTGGCAGTGACTGAGGCAACGCCGCTCGGGATGCATGATTTAAACCTGATTGAAGAATTGCTTGACAAAATGAAATTGCCCTATGAACTCGTCCTTAATCGCTATGAGCCAAAAAACAAACTGCCTGAAAAAAAATTCATTGCGAAAATCAGATATAAAAAAGAAATCATGGAATCCTATTCGAAAGGCGTGCCTGTAGAGGATGAGACCATTAATAAAATTGCTGATTTTATAATAGCAAAAAAATAAATTGCCTTAATATTAGTTTTATAAAAATAATTCAGTTAAAACAATATGGCAGACAATGTATGGGAAAGCGAATATCTTGATGTATATGATACAATCCTGCTTAATTCGGAAATCTATATGGCAGTAAGGAATTTTCATGTCAATGCTATGAGATGGTGCAGAATCGTCTTAGACAGTTGCTGCGGCACTGGCAACACTACTGTGGAATTGCTGAAAAAAGACCACATAGTATATGCTATTGACATAAGCGAAAAATCGCGCAGTATATTGAGAAAAAAATGCGCGCAATATGCCCATAGAATTCCACTTCTGAATGCAGATGCAAGACATTTGACAGAGTTCAAAGACGAAATGTTTGATGGCATAACTTCGATGTTTGTTGTCTATTATATTGATGATTATGAAGCATATCTAAGAGAAACTTATAGAGTGCTAAAAAAAAACGGCATTTTTGCGCTGACAGGAAGAGTTTCTGCCAAAAACATGGAACTGATTTTAAACTCATATAAAAGCTCTTTAAAGGAAAAAGGTCTGCTTCATGGTCTTGAACCTGAATTCTCAAAATTCAAGGACAAATTTTTCAATAATGTCACTAAAGCTGTGATAAATGGTCGCACATTTGAAGAGATGAAAAAAATACTTGAGAAAATTGAGTTTAAAAATATAAGAAAATTTCCAAATCCTTATTTTGGACAATGTTATTCCCTAACTGCAGAAAAATAATATGGTGGACAAACAAAACATAACAGCTAAACACTAAAAATATCAGATTTATCTTCCAGATAAAAAAGAACTTGAAAAAAGATTAAAAAGATTACTAGATGAAAACTAAAATTGTTATTAAAAGAATATATGATACTATGGAAAATAATGAAAAAATCGCGTTGCTGGATGCAGGAGCGCAATACGGCAAGGTCATTGATCGAAGAGCCCGTGAACTCAGAATCGAATGCGATATTTTGCCGATGGACACCTCAACAGGCATCCTAAAACAATACAAAGCAATAATTATTTCCGGCGGTCCTAACAGTGTATATGACGAGAATGCGCCAAAATACAACAGGGAAGTTTTTGACTTAAACCTGCCTGTTCTTGGAATCTGCTATGGAATGCAGCTTATGAACTACCATTTTGGCGGAACTGTTGAGAAAAAATCAAGAAGAGAGGACTGCCAGATGCCAATAACAATAAGCGAAAACAATGCGTTGTTTGAGGGACTGCCACTGACACAAAATGCATTAATGAGCCATGGAGACAGCATAACGAAAGCGGCAGATGGTTTTGAAATAATTGCCAAATCAAATGAAATAATCGCAGGGATAGCAAATAAAGAAAAAAAACTATACGGCATACAATTTCATCCTGAAGTGGACTTGACGCAATATGGAAAAAATATTCTTGGAAATTTTCTATACAAGATATGCAACTTTTCCGGGATATATACTGAACACAACAGGATAGAAAAAGCAATAAAATACATCCGGAATAAAGTAAAAGACAACAATGTTCTGGTACTTGTAAGTGGCGGCGTTGATTCAAGTGTATGCGCCGCACTGCTATCCAAAGCGTTAAAGCCATCCCAAATTTTTGCCCTGCATATAAATACAGGATTCATGAGACTGAACGAAAGCCGACTTGTAGAAAATGATTTGAAAAAACTAAACCTTGATCTGAAAATTGCAGATGCTTCTGACGACTTTTACAATGCAACCACAAAAATCAACGGCATTGAAACCCCTAAATTAAAAGATGCAATTTCACCGGAAATTAAAAGAAAAATAATCGGTGACTGCTTTATGAGAGTTACTCAAAAGGAGATAGAAAAAATGAATCTTGACATGGGCAAAACTCTCATTGCGCAGGGAACGTTGCGTCCGGATTTGATAGAAAGTGCATCAGAACTTGCCAGTTCAAAAGCAGATGTAATCAAAACCCATCACAACGACAGCCAACTGGTCAGGGAACAGAGGGAAAAAGGAATGGTTGTCGAGCCAAACAAAGACTGGCATAAGGATGAAGTGAGACGTGTCGGAAAGCAGCTTGGCCTCTCTGATGCTCTTGTAATGAGACAGCCTTTCCCTGGACCGGGTCTTGCAATCAGGATAATCTGCGCCGACAAGCCATTTATTGGCGAGGATTTTGACAGGACAAATGAAAAATTAAATAATTGTGTATCTTCTATTGGGGTTAATGCATGCCTGCTGCCCTTCAGGACAGTTGGCGTCCAGGGAGATTCAAGGACATACAAATATGCTGCCGTACTCTGGGGCAATGCCAAATGGTCTGAGCTTATGAATATTGCAAAAGAAATTCCCCAGCATTTTCACAATATCAACAGAATCGTGTATGCTCTTGGCAAAAAGATTGAAGGGCCGATTAAAACAATAATCCCTACCCAATTAAGCCCGGATGCCATTAGAGAACTTCAAAAAGCAGATTACATTGTAGGCAAAAATTTAATAAAATACAATGCTGTAAAAAAAACAGCCCAGGTGCCTGTTATTTTGATTCCTGTTTCTTTAGGCAGAGAAAAAAAAAGATCAATTGCAATTCGCCCGTTTATAACAAATGATTTTATGACAGGAGTTCCTGCCTTCCCTAGAGAGGATATCCCGATAGAATGCCTGAACAATATTGCAAAAGAAATTTTAGATGAATGCAATATTGGCTGCGTGGTCTATGATTTAACACCAAAACCGCCGGGAACAGTTGAATGGGAATAATAAAGCCTTTAAAAGTTATCTTCACTTATATTTATATATCTGGGCTTGTAGTTCAGTTGGTAGAACGCTGCCCTTGCAAGGCAGAGGCCACGGGTTCAAATCCCGTCGAGTCCATCGTACAATAATTGGTGATTAAAAGAATATGCTAATTGAAGCGATTTTCTTCGTTGTTTTCCTAATCTTATCTGCGTTCTTTTCTGCAAGCGAAACCGCATTTTTGACAATAAATGAAATGCAGGTCAAAAAAATGCTTCAAAACAAGGAAAAATGCGCAAAAACAATAGCCGCACTAAAAAAAAAGGCGCATACTGTAATCATAGCTATCCTGATTGGAAACAATATCGCAAATGTAACGGTTTCTGCTATTGCAACGCACATTGCAACTACTTTTTACGGTAATCAGGGAGTGGGCATAGCCATTGGCATAATGACGCTTCTCCTTTTGGTATTTGGAGAAGTTACGCCAAAAACAATGGCATATGCAAAAGCAAAGGCATTTATGAAACATTCTGCAAAAATAATCGCATTTGCATGCATACTCTTTAATCCTATAATATATATGCTTAATTTAATCACCTCCAATACATCCAAAATATTCAAAGTAAAACTTACAAGAACAAATGGGCTGACTGAAGAAGAGCTTAAAACTGCTGTTTTGCTTGGTGAAGAAAAAGGAATAATAGACGAACATGAAAAAAAAATAATGAGCAATTTGTTTGATTTCAGCGATACAAAGGTAAACGAGATATTTACCCCCAAATCAAAAGTCTATATGATAAACAAGAAAATGAAGGTAATTGATTTTGTAAATTTCATAAAAAAGTACAGGTATTCAAGATTCCCTGTATATGAAGACAATGAAGACAACATTATCGGCATTGTCTATGCAAAAGATATTCTATCAAATATTGACAAGAACCTGAAAGGAACCATGGGTTCATTTGTGAAAAAAGCATATTTCGTGCATGAAAACAAAGAAATCGGAACTTTGATGGAAGAGATGCGCAAAAGAAAACAGCACCTGTCCATTGTTGTAAATGAATATGGCGTAGTTGAAGGAATTGTGACTCTGGAAGATATAATCGAAGAAATTGTCGGCGAAATAGATGACGAAAAAGACACGGAAGAAGAACGCATAATAAAAAGAAAAAAAGACGAGTTCCTTGTTGATAGTCTGACCGGAGTGGAAGAATTGGAGAAAATTGGCGTAATTCTTCCAAAAGGAGATTATAATACACTAAATGGATTCTTAATAAAAAAAATGGATAAACTTCCCTGTGTAGGGGATGTTGTCAAATACAAGGAATATGAAATGATTATTGAAAAAAGGCTGAAAAAAAGAGTTGCTAAAGTGCTGATAAAGAAAAAATGATTAATGTCATTGGATAATTTAAGTATGGAAAGTTCGCATAATATGCGAAATGTTGTTGTTATAATATGAAAAGTTCGTATAAAAACGAGTTAGGCGACATATTACTCAGCTATTTTGCTAAAAGAATATATTTAAATACAAAGTGTCATTTATTACGATGAACAAAAAAAACATCAAGGAATTTTTGAAGCCTGATTGGAGAAAAGTTTTGTTATTCGTGATATTTTTTGGTATTTTATTTATCATGCCCGTAGAATACACAAAAATGCCTGATCAGGTGGAACTGTAAATTTTTTTGCTGAAACTCATTTCCCTACACATATACATCTCCTTTAATTTTATAACCTAAGTTTGACATTTACTAAATTTTTATTTTTTCACAATATTTTAGATAAAGAATTTGACAGTTAGGTACCCTTCTAATTCTTTAAAATTCAGCCATTTTAGAGCGTATTGTGCTAATG
>QMVB01000025.1 GCA_003660905.1 Candidatus Nanohalarchaeota archaeon
AAGTGGATTTATAGTCAAAAACAAGCGATTATCACATAAATTCTATTGAAAAATCCTGTTTTTTGTAAACTGTCAAATAGGTTTTCCTGTCTTATTTGGCGTCAAACTGTCAAAGTTGGGTTGAAGGAAAAGCTGAGTGCCTGTTCAAATATAGATGAATTTAATATAGAAGTGCTTGACAAGGATGATTACCGGAAGAATGTATTGATTTCTTTTGCAAATCCTGTTAATATTCGAGGCATAGAAATAGAATTAAAGAATATGCTTGGGATTGTCGAACTTCCAAAAAAGAATAGTGCTGAGCAGATTATTTTTCCTCCATCAACTCCAGCAGTGCATCAATATTAATCTCAAAGCATGCAGTCGGGCTTACAATAGACCATTTTGAAAGTACAGCAGGATTGATTTCGCCAATGATTCCTATTTCTTTTTTGTTTGCGATTATTTTTCCGCATCTTCCGTTCATAAATGAACTGTGCTTTGTCTTTTGAATTTCCAAATCCAGATTGTATGCACAGAGGAGCGCATCCAGAACCTGCTTTATCTGGGTAAATGTTACGACATTGTCGCTGATGCATGCGCAGAGTTTTTTGACAGTTCTTGATCTTACGTCTTCTTTGGCATCAGGAATTACAACAAAGCTGCATTCAAATATTTTCTGCGGAACAGGTCTGTTTTTGTTGTGTTCCAGTGAGTTTAAGCTTTCCGGGAGGAGCCATGTGCGGGTCATGTTTATTCCCTGCTCAGCGCTTTCATTTAAGTGTATATGCTCATCCGGTTCTATATTCATTTTTTCATACTGGTCGACTGTAGATGTCAATCCAAGGGTATAGATTTCAGCAAATCCAAGACCGACCATCATATCGCTTAGCTGTTCTGACAAATCAGACAACGGGAGCGTCGAGGCTATTGTGGAAATTGAAGGAAGCGTGAGAGGAAACTTATTGAATTTGTATGCTCTTGCAATGTCATCCACAAGATCTATCTGATGCCATAGATCAACCCGGACCTTTGGAACTTTTACTTTTATTGTGTCTCCTTCTGTTTTGGAAATGCCGTACATCATTTTTTTAAGGAGTTTTTCTGTGTCTTTTCTGCTCAGTTTCAGTCCCAGCATTTTGTTTGCATAATTGATACTTACCTGTCGCTCATAAGGAGCTAAATTAGGGGTTGTGATTGTCCTGTTGCTGTATTTAATTTTGGTTGAATAAATATCCGCACCCATATCCTCAAACATTGCGCAGATTATGTTTACTGCCTCTTCCAGAACTTTCAGGTTTATTCCTGTTGCTTCAATAAAGATGTCTTTTGTATCTGGAGTAATCTTTCCGACAGTATGGGAATTTATAATCGGAGGCATGGACATAATTGTGCCTTCAGAGTCTATAAAAAAAGGCATTTTTTTCCATCCTTCCACTAAATGAGCGTATTTTTTCCCGGTAGGATGCAGAGAAAGGATTTGCTTTGCTGTTATTTCTTTTGGATATTCCAGTGGGCGGTATTTTACTTTGTCCGGGTTTTTCCCTATAACTTTAACAGGAAAATGGATTTTATCAAGAGGATATATCCCAATTCCTCCCTTTTTCCTGTTCCTCAAAAAAGTGCCTGCAAGCTTTTCCTGTACTCTCATCACTTCTCTGATTTTTTCATCATCAAATTTCAGGTTTTTTGCAACTGCACAGACAACATAAGACCATTGCTTTGGCATATCTGTTACTTCTACTTCGTAATTGCTTTTTTTTACATTCCATTCCGGCATTTTATCTTCCAGCCCGGTATAATTTCTCAATGCCCTTGCAAGCCCCTGGAGAGAAATCAGATCGCTTCGCTCAGCAGTCAGTTCAATGCTTAAATCATCACCAATGTGCTTTTTTAATTCCAGTCCAAAATCAAATAAAATTTCAGACAATTCATCAACAGGAATGTTTTTGCCGACAGCACTGCATAGTTCGCTGTGCTTTACATCAATCATTACCATAGCATAAAGAGAGTATAATCTTTATATTTTTAAATAAATTGCTATGATGTTCGCCCATCGGTCCCGGACCAACCAAATTACTCCGCTTCGCTACGCAACTTCGTTTAAGCCCAATGTTATACAAAATTTATTTTTTGTATCGTAAATAAAGTAGTCTTGTGTGAGGGTCTATATTTAGCGTTTAAATTATTTTATTCATTTCATCTAAGACTATTTCAAAACCCTGCTTTTTATATATGTGTTTTGGAGGATTTATATCAAGAACTAATAATCTTATATATTTACAATTATTATCTTTAAACCACTAAATAATCTATCTTTTAATTTTGAAGCTAAACCTTTTCCTCTATATTCTTCTTTAATCCAAATATGCTTTAACCTTCTGTATTTCGCAGTTTTAAAAACCAGGTGATTCTTTTCCTGAAGAGTTCCAAAACCAAAACCAACTAATTTGTCTTTATCTTCTGCAACTAAAAATAAACCTTTTTTATTATCAATTTCTGCCTTAACAGATTCTTTAATTGAATTTAAAGATTTTTCTTTTCTTCTAAAAACCTTTAAGTCTTCGAGTTCATATTCTGTTAAAACCTCCTTGAATTCAATAAGAAGTTGAGTTAAAGAATCTAAATCCTTTTTTGTTGCTTTCCTTATTTTTATATGTTTTTGTAGGATTTTGAAATATACAAGTTTTTTTAGCCGAGAAAATTAATTCAACATAACAAGAGGATAAAAAGAAAATTTCCCGGCTCATAATTGGCGAGAAAAAATCCTGTGAATTAATTTTAAATATATTGCAGGATTTTTGTTTGATGACTACACCGATACAAAAAAGGTTTTTTCTGTTCTTGAAATGTGTTAAATCCCAAACACTTCTTTTGCATTCTCTATTATTTTATTTAGCAACATATCAGGATCTGTCTTTTTTAGTTCCGCAATTTTTTTAACTGACAAAAGCGTATTCCACGGAAGGTTCTTTCCTGTATGGTTCGGATCTAAATAAGGCGAATCCGTTTCTATGAGCATTTTTTCAACAGGGCAGTCCCGGGCGAGTTTCTTCAATGCTTTCGAAAACAAAACATTTGTTGAAAAACAGATATAATCTCCATAAGACAAAGCTTTTTCCATTGCATGTTTTTTACCGGAAAAGCAGTGCATGACCACTTTTTCCATGTTCTGCTGCTTCAATATATCTATGCAATCCTCCTCTGCATCCCAGCTGTGTATCACAACCGGCTTGTTTATTTTTTTTGCAAGGTTCAGGAATTCAATGAATCTTTGCTTTTGCAAATCTATTTTTTGCTCGTCTTTTTCCCAGTGATAATCAAGTCCGATTTCCCCGACAGCGACGATATTGTCTTTGTTTTTCTCAATAAATTTTAATTCCTCTTCAAATTCCTCTTTGCTGGTTTTAGAAGCATCTATCGGGTGCAGACCAATGGTTGCATAAATAAAATCCAGGTATTTTTTTGCCAGAGTAACTGCATCCCTGTTCCATTGCCTGTTTGCCCCGCTGACAATTACAAACAGGCATTTTTCCTTTAGCTCTTCTGCAAATTCTTCAAAATTATCCCTGTATTTTGCATCCTGTATATGGCAGTGGCAGTCTATTGTTTTCATAAATATATTCCCTATTTTTTCTTATTGTGTATAAACTCTACATTAGGTATATAAGTTTAGACACAACATTAAAAATTTTTGCAGAAACATTTTTCTTATTGTGTATAAACTGCAAGTATGTACAAGTTTAGACGCTTTCATTAAAGAATTTTGCCGCTCTATTTTTGAATTAAGCAAAATTATTTATTGAAAAACTTTGTTTGAGTGCTCTATTAACCTCGTGTAGAAATAAGCAGGTCTGTCGGCATTGTTTTTATGTTATGACATCAATAATTCCTCTCCTTTTCAATTCAAAAAAACACTTTGCGCATGCTTGAGTATCTGCTTCAGCATTATGGGCATCTTCAAATCCCTGGTTAAATAGTATCTCATGGAGTTCAGATAATTTTGGCCATTTATGGCCGCGATATCCCGGGATTTTACAAAAATCTATTGTTGATTTCATTGTGCAAAATCTCTGCGTTTTAAAAAGAGCGCTGGATACATTTTTCCGGATTAATTCAGCCCCAATGATTTTCTCATCAAATGCAATATTGTGGGCAATTATTATTTGCGCATCATCCAGGGCTTCTGAAAATTTCTTTAATGTTGTTTTTAGATTTACTCCATTTTTCAATGCATATTCTGTAGTTATTCCATGTATTTTCGAAGCATGAAGAGGGATTCTATATCCTTCTGGTTTTATAATATCATTGGATTGAGAAACAAACATCTCATTTTCATCGTAGAGAGACCATGCTAATTGAACCATCCTGGGCCAATTATCTACCTGCGTATGCGGGGCATTAAAATTTGCCGGCAATCCTGTTGTTTCGGTATCAAAAAATAAATACATGTATACTCTCCTCGAAATTCTATGCAACTTTGCCTAAACAAACTCTCCAATAGAATTATTTTTAATTACAAACATCAAAAGGAATCCTGTCTTTTTTGAACTCTTCCTCTGCCTGATTTATTGGATTTATTTCATTTGTCCTGACAAGAGGCACGACGCCCTTTGACAACTGCAGCGCTCTTGCGCTTATTAATCTTGCTTTCTCGTATTTATTGTATTTTTTTGCCATATTATCACACTTATGAGGATTCTGTTTTTTCTTCCTTGCTCTGCTCAAAAAAACTCTCTATCTTTGCGCTGCCGTATTTTATTATTTTGCAGTTAATTTGGGCAGTATTTTCTGAAATTGTTGAGCCGCAGACCATTTTTCTTCTCCGAACGCCCTTTTTTTTTTCTCTTATGCCCTGACCTGTTGAAACCAGAATTCTTTTTCTCTCATTACCCATAAAGCCTTTTCTCATAGGAAATCCGTCTTTGTCTGTGCCGCCGGTTATCTCGAATCTATAAGCAGGAAAATCAATTACTCCTGCATCAAAGACAGAGCCGATTTTGTAGTTTATAAGTGTTTTTTCTTTTTTCTCCTTTAATTCTTTTTGATATGTCTTTCCTGTCTTTGGGTCAGATACAACTATTTTTACACTAGCCATAGTATTTTATCTTCCGAAATGTTTATATATATATCATTAATATTATTATTTATGGGTTCCACTGCAATTTATTTAAGCAAAAAACCGAAATTGTCAAATGCATTGATGATAGAGGGGCTTCCCGGAATAGGCTATATCGGGAAAAATGTTGTTGATTATTTAATTGATGAATTAAAGGCAGAAAAATTCGGGGAGATTTTATCATCTTATTTTCCGCCGCTTGTGCTTATGAATCCGAAAAAGAATGGATTGATAGAAGAGCTTAAGAATGAGTTTTATTTTGTAAAGAAAAGAAAGGACATTAAGCATGATTTGATTTTATTGACCGGAGATACCCAAAGCATAGATATGCAGGGGCATTTTATAATCGGGAGAAAAATAATAGAGGCAGTGCAGTCTTTTGATGTAAAGAGAGTTATTACACTGGGCGGATTTTCCACAGGGGCGCTTTCTAAAAAAAAGCCAAGAGTGTTCGGAGCAGGGACAAATGAAAAGATAATAAATGAATTTGAAAAATACAATGTTTTGTTCAAAAAAAGTCCAATTGACCAGATAATAGGAGCTTCAGGGATACTTTTATCCATTGCAAAAAGGCATAAAATGGATGGAGTATGCCTTATGGGAGAAACATCAGGGATTCTTACAGCAGATCCAAGATCAACAGAGGAAGTAGTAAATGTTCTGGCGCAGTATTTTGGATTTAAGATAAATCTGGATAAACTGGAGATTCGTGCAAAGGAGATGGACAAGATTATAAAAAAGATTGAGAAAATAAAGGAAAACATTGTCTCTTCCAAGAAGGTGCAGAATAACCAACTTGGATATATTGGATGAATATGTACGAACTTCTTTGGGCATGGAGTTTTGCGTTTATGGCAAGCTTGTTTTTGTTGATTAAATCTGCGGATTTGTTTACGAAAAATGGCGAAAAAATAGGTCAGTTTTTCAATATGCCTAAGTTCATAATAGGCGTTACTATTGTGAGCGTCGGCACATCATTGCCGGAACTATCCACATCTATTGTCGCGGCATTGAATAATACAACAGAATTTGTCGCTGCAAATGTTATTGGTTCAAATATAGCCAATATTCTGCTGGTATTGGGAATTGTATTGATAATAGCGAAAAAAATGAACATTACCTGGGAAATAAGCCATGTTGACCTGCCTTTGCTGTTGTCGTCATGCTTTATATTTGCGATTGTCATATATGATGGAATAATAAAATGGCAGGAAGCGGTAGTGCTGCTATTTGGTTATTTAGTATATGCATTATATACAATTAGGATAACTAATGATAGGGAGCCGGAGGAGAATCTTGAATTGCTCAAAATAAGAACGGTATTTTTGTTTATCCTTTCCATTGTTCTTGTCTATATAAGTGCTATGTTTACAATTAGGAGCATAATTGAGATATCAGTTTTGCTAAATATTGGAGTAGATCTTATTTCAATGACAGCAGTTGCGCTAGGAACATCCCTTCCTGAACTGTCCGTTACCATTGTTGCCGCGGCAAGAGGCAAGGCAGAAATTGCGATAGGAAACATTCTTGGCTCAAATATATTCAACACGTTCATAGTGGCTTCAGTCCCTGCTTTTTTCGGAGGAGGATATCTTCTTGTTTCTAAAACTACAATATCATTTGCCCTTCCGATAATGATTATAGCAACGCTTTTGTGTTTTTTTATTACTCAAACAAAGCAAATGACACAGTGGGAAGGATGGATGCTTTTGATTATTTATGTATTATATATAGGGAATCTATTTTCGGTTTTTTAATTTTGCCAATATGTTTTTAAATATATTGCCAATTTATACAATAGACTCCTCAAGGAATGAATATGAAAGCAGAATTTTCAAAGAACTGGATATCCAGCAGTCAAAGACGGAAGCAAAGGAAATACAGGTATAATGCTCCTTTGCATATAAAGAAAAAATTCTTGAGATGCAATCTGTCAAAGTTTTTGAGAGGAGAGATGAAGAGAAAAAACATTATTGTTATCAAAGGGGATAAAATAAGGGTTATGAGGGGAGATTTCAAGAACAAGGAAGGAAAGGTAAGAGAAGTAAGCCCGTCCAAAACAAAAGTTTATGTTGAAGAGATAAAGAAGAAGGGAGAAAAAGGAAAAGAGATTTTCGTGCCTTTAAACCCTTCAAATATACAGATTATAGAATTGAATCTCAAGAATCCAAGAAGAATAAGGGAAACGAAAGTCCCTATGTCAAAAAGGGAAAAAGAAACACCGGAAAGCAAAAAACCAGAGAAAAAAGAAACAAAAAAGAATGATTAAAATGGGAGCAGCAGGAAAATACATGAAGCAATTGTGGCTTAATCCAAAGAAGAATTTAGGGCATTTATGGAAAGAAAAGCTTATTCTTTTGAGGAAAAATCCAGCTGTATTGCGCGTTGAACATCCGACAAGGATAGAGCGAGCAAGAACACTCGGTTACAGAGCAAAGCAGGGATATGTCATTTTGCAGTCAAGGATTTCAAAAGGAGGGAGAGAAAGACCAAGAAGAAGCATTGCAAAGGGAAGGAAGCCGAAGAATTACGGGCGCGTTCATTTTACTTTTTCAAAATCAAAGCAGTTGATGGCTGAGCAGAGGGCAAATAGGAAATATCCTAACATGGAAGTGCTGAATTCCTATTACCTTGCAGAGGATGGGAAGCATAAATGGTACGAAATCATTATGGTTGATCCAGTGCACATCCAGATTATGACGGACAAAAAAATAAACTGGATATGCCAAAGAACACATACAAGAAGGGTTTACAGGGATCTTTCAAGTGCAGGCAAAAGAATGAGGGGTTTGAAAAAATGAAAGAATATGCAGTAAAAGAGAGGAAGGGGACCAAATCCGAACCAGACAATAAACTTTTTCTGGAAGTGCATAAATTTGATGAGGCATTGAAACTGGCAAAGCAGTACAATGGGTCGAAAAAATTCAATCAGACAATAGATGTATGCGTCACTGTCAAGCAAATGGATTTCAAGAAGCAGGAGAACAAGATAAAGGAAACTATTTATTTGAAGAATAGCGGAGGTCTGAAAAAAATTGTTTTTGCCATAGGAAAAAATTTATGCGTCAGCGCTAAAGGCACAGCAGACAAAGTGTTCAATGAAGAGCAATACGCCCAACTGGAAAAAGACAAAAAGAAAATAAAAAAGTTTTCGAAATCATATGATTATCTGCTGGCAGAACCGGATTACATGCTAAGAATTGCAAAGTCAATGGGGCGTATTTTGGGGCCTTTGGGCAAAATGCCAATGCCTATCGTTCCGACAGCAGATCCAAAACCAATAATTGAAAAGCTCAAAAACAGCATCATGCTCATGTCGACGCAGAATCAGGCTGTCCAATTCACGATAGGAAAAGAAAAAGAGGAGGATAGTGTTCTGAAGGAAAATTATTATGCTGTAATCAATGTTTTGAAAAACAAATTCCCTCATGGTGTCCAGAATGTAAAAAACATTTACTTAAAGACATCAATGGGCAAAAAAATAAGGGTTGATACAAAAATATAGCAAAAGGATTATTATGAATGCAATAGAAGAAAAAATGATAACAAATGCGGAAACGCTGAAACTGCTGGAGGCACGGGAGAAATTTCAGGATGCTCCTTTGAGTAGAATGCAGATGATAACTGTCGATTTTTTAAAAAAAGAGACTTCTAAAATTAATGTAAAAAAAGAAAAGGAAGTAGCGGAAATGTTGGCAAAGCAGGTTCCTTCACTCAAGGAATTCCACATTATTTCAATTTTAAACTGCCCTCCCAAAGATGCAGAGGATGTGGATGTAATTTTTTCAAAAGAAAGAATTTCTCTTGACAAGGCAGCAAAAGACAAGATTGTTGAAATAGTCAAACCTGTTTTTAAAGAGAGTAAAAAAACTCAAAAAAAATAATTTTATTTCTTTTTTTCCGGTTTGCTTTTCTCTTCAGCTTTTTCGTTTAGAATGACCAGATGCTTTATGTTTGTCTTTTTGGTTTTCTTCCCTTTGCCCAGTTCATAGGTCACTTCTACAAAATTATCGTCCAATAATTTTGTTATTACTCCTTTTCTTCCTGCAAACCGACCTACAAGTCGGATGCATGTTTTTCCTGCCTCTGTTATTTTCGCTTCACTCATAATACATCACTTATTTTTTATTTTTGGCTTCCAGTTTGCATGCTGATATTCTTCTATAACTCTTTGGTATGTTTTTTTTGTTGTGCTTGCAATTACATTCCAGTTATATATTGTATTTATCTTTAAAAATCCATTTTCTATCATGTCTGTTTTCAATTCTTTTTTCGTCATTATATCCAGGATTCCGTCTGCGATTTCATCTGATTTTTCCACGCCGACCTTGTAGGCGCATCCGTCTGCAACTTCACTAAGCCCTCCTGCGCTTGAAACCAGCACTGGAGTCTTTGCAGCCATTGCTTCCAGTGCAACAATTCCAAAGGGCTCGTATCTGGAAGGGACCGCTACAACTTCTGCTATATTGTAAAGTGCTATCAACTCGTCATCATTAAGATAGCCGGAAAAATATACTTTGTCTTTTATGCCCATACTGTTCGCAATTTCCATGCACTTATTTCTCATATATCCTTTCCCGACAAACACGAATTTTGCTTCAGGGATTTTTGACAGAATTTGCGGTGCTGCGCCTATGAGCAAGTCCGCTCCTTTCTCCCACACAAGACGCCCTACAAACAAGACAATTCTTTCAAATGGCATTGCAAATTTCATTTTAATGCTTTCATAATTGAAATTCAATTCATATTTTTCTGGATAGATTCCGTTTGGTATTATATCTACTTTATTGTCGGGAGTATAAAAGCAACTGCAGATTGAATTTTTCATAAAATGAGAGCATACTATTGTTCTCCAGCTCTCATATACTAGTCTTCTTTCAATATCATCTATTAATCTTTCCCTGTCCTGCCTAATGGCACCTCTTCTTCCAATTTCCATGGAATGCATAGTTGCAATTAAGGGTATGCGGTACATGTGCTTTATGGAAATAGCGCTTGTTGCAGAAAGCCAGTCATGGCTGTGCAGTATTTCTATTTTGTCGAATTTATCGAATATTTTTATAACCTGATTTTGCATCAGCAGATTCATCTCAAGAACCCATGAGGGAAAATCTTCTGCAGGAATATCATCTGCATTGAATCTGAAAATATGGACTCCCTCTTTTTCTTCGTATCCTTCCTGTCCACAAAAAGAACAGGTAACAATAATAGGAGTAAGCCCAACTTTTGCCTGTGCTCTCGTAAGGTCTTCAACATGCGATGCTATCCCTCCAACTTTGAATGGAGGAAATTCCCATGTAAAATGAAGGACATTCATATTTTAATTAAGAAGTTAGATTTAAAAGCATATAGTTGTTGAAAAAATTCAAATATTATAAACATTTAATACATGAAAGTAACTATGATATCAACAAAGGAAATATATGAAATAGACCGGCGCGTTCAGTCTCTTGGCATTCCTGCACTTGTGCTTATAGAAAATGCAGGAGCAAATGCAGCAAGGATAGTCCATGAAAAATACATCTTAAAGAATAAAAACATTCTGATATTCGCCGGGACAGGCAACAACGGGGGCGATGGACTTGTTTTTGCAAGGCACGCGCAAAAATTCGGAGCAAATACAACTGTTTTTCTCTCAAAATCACCCGAGACTATCCGGACAGAAGAAACAAAAACAAATTATGATATTGTGAAAAACATAGGGATAGATGTATATGTAAATGCAATCTCAAAAAATATACTGGAAAACCTAGACATTGCCTGCGATGCATTGCTTGGAATAGGGTTAAGAAACGATGTGAAAGAGCCATATAAAAAAATGATAGAAATTTTCAATAATCTTGACTGTGCAAAAATATCTCTGGACTGCCCGAGTGGGATAGATGCAGATACAGGGGAATCATGCGGCATTGCAGCAAAACCGGATATGACTGTAACATTCTACGACATAAAAAAAGGTCTCAATCAATCAAATTGCGGTGAACTTATAGTGACGGATATAGGAATAAAAAAATATTGAGTTAAAGAGCGACAGGATTGCGCATAACCTCGCGATTAAGAGAATTAAGTGTAATCCAATTTGAACAGAGAAACCAGTAATGTTTTGGAATCTCTTAATCGCTTGTTATATTCTCTGAAGACTTGATTTTTAGTGCAACGATGCCAAATGCAAAAAATCAATGTTTTTGGATTACTGCTAAAATCGAATGTATCGAGTGTAACCTAAGTTTGACAGTTCAACATCTAAATAATCACGAAAACCCATTTGACAGTTTGCAAAAAACAACCTTTTTTCCGCAATTTCTCACGTAATTGCCTGACTTTGAGTCAAAATCAACTCATTTATTGGGTCAAAATTAGCATAAATGAATCTTTTTGAACACTTCTTGACAAATTCTACCGTAACTGTCAAATTCATTAAGCTTTTTTTGATGAATTTTGTTG
>QMVB01000026.1 GCA_003660905.1 Candidatus Nanohalarchaeota archaeon
CCTTCTTCTTTTACCTTATCAATAGCCTTTTTTCTGGGATTAAATATATTTTTTATAAATCCAAATCTGGATTTTTTTTTGTAAAAATAATTTTTATCTCCTATAATTGGGGGAAGGGGAGAAATTCTTATTTCTTTGCCGTTCTTTGGCCTTTTTACAATATTAAATGGATCTATTTGTCCCTCCTTTCCATCAACCACTCTTGAATCAGACGGCCTCATCTTATTCATTTTCCGATTTACTCCAAGAAGATCCCCTAATTTTTCTCCTTCAGGATATTCAAACGGCTTGTCAATCTCTGCCGATTGTTCCATCGCATCCAGAATCACTTCTCTTTCTTCCGGCTCTATCGATTCCCAGTATTTCTTATCCTCTTCCGGAAGAAGCCGCATTATTCTTGAATCTGCATCAATCCACATCTGTCGTGCATCCTGGGCTTTTGCGCCTTTAATTGCTTCTCTTATAGATTCTATATTTTTTGAGGCATCCAGCATAAATTCTTTCCATTCCTCAAGCATTGCTTCTTCCCTCAGGTCATCTGCATTTTCTAGTATTCTGCCGATTTGAGGAATTAAAGGAGATTTTGACGGCAGTTTAGTTTTTAGATTCTCAAGGGCGTTCATTTGCTTTTTCAGCTTGCTTTCAAGATATCTTATTTTGTTGTTCATAGTCTGCTATTATCAATATTGTCTATATTTGCCTCCCTGAGCGCTTCACTTAACTCTTTTATTGTGTATTTTATTTCATCCATTGCATTTGTTATTTCTGTTTTTAATTTATCTTTTTCTTCAAGAGCAGGATTCATCTGACCGTCTTTGAACAAAAGAAAGTGCTTTCTTTCATCAACATTGCCCTTGAAATATGTTTTTATTTCACATTTATATTTATTATTTACATTATTTGAATATATGCCAAATCCTGTTGTGGAATTTTTATTTTCATTAAAGATAGCATATGCTTCTTTATCTGAATTCCAATATATTCCTCTTCCTTTTTCAAATGCATTCTTTATCTCTTCAATGGCGCTCTTCAGGTATTCTTTTGAGTTAGAAATGTTTGGAAACTGATGCTTGCTAAAATGCTCATCAAGTGAAGTTTTCACCCATACAAAGTTTAAATCATTATGGTTCTCTTCAAACATTTTTGCTTTTTCATAAAAGAATTCTTTTGATATGTTCCTGAACTTTTCTTCTTTTTCCGGCAAAAATCCTTCGCATTTGCTTTGCAATTTTCGAAATGCCTTAATATATTTTATATTCCTGTTTTTGTATTTCTTTTTTAAAGGATTGTCAATGTCATTCTGAAGTTGTTTAATTCGCATTTCCAATATATTTTTTATTTTCAAAGCAATCCTGTTTTTTTCATCTTCATCATTTGCATTTTCGCAGATTTTTAATAGCGTATATGCGCTGTAGGCGCATATGCGGGTATTTTCATTTTTTAGTCCATCAAGCAGGTCTGCAACAGTATCCTGACCTCTTTTCTGTAGTTCTTTTGAGATATCTAAACATTCCGCTTTGTTGCCGGGTCCAAATGATTCAACCAGAAAATAATTGCTTTTCTTATCAATATCAAATTCTTTTCTCGGCTCTGTTCCCGGAACATGTCTCATTGCTTCTTGCGCCTGTCCGTTTCTTCTAGAGCGGGTTTTCTGCTCTGCTATTTCTCCCTTGACTTCAAGGAAAATATTTTTGATGTGCCTGTATCCTGAATCAATATTGCGCAATATGGAATCAATATTTATTCTATTTTCATCTGCTGCTTTTTTTACCCTGTATTTTATTTTTTCGTAGTGTCCTGTAATGCAAAAATTATTGAGCATTTCTGCGCAATATTTGCGTATGTTTTTGTCTTTGTTTTCAAGGGAAAGAATCAATGGCTCAAGCGCTGCTTTTCCTTTTATCCCAAGCATAACAAGAGCTTCTGCTTGTATTCTCCTGTCGTCGTCTCCGAGGGCTTTTATCAAAACTTCAACAGAGCCAGTGGCATTCATATGACCTATTGTTTTTAGAGCATTTATGCGCACTTCATAGAGCATTTCATTTTCAAATATACTCTTAAGAACGCCAAGCTCTTCTTTATTGCAGTTTTCAATGGGGCTTTCTGTCAATGGGACTATAAGTTCGCGATATCTGCCCGTCTTCTTTATGATTCCTATCAACGATTCAAGACGGACATTTGTCTGCTTTATTGTTTTCCTTCCTGAAATGATATCCCAAAATTCTTCCAAGGCATTTCTGGTTGAATAAGACATCTTCTCTTTCCTGCCTATGAAAATTGTGTTTTTTAAAATAGAATCTGACTCGTGCAAAGAAACCCATTTGTACTCTGAAACTTCTTTTTTATCCAGGCTGAGTTTTGCCTGCCCCTGGACAATTGCAAGAAAAGGGTAAATGGCATATTTATTGTCAGCAGAATGGATTGTGTTCAATTGATGAAAAATATCCCTCTCGGATATTATAATTCCTGTCTCTTCCCGCAATTCTCTGATTGCAGCATTTATTGGCTTTTCTTTCTCTTTTACTTTTCCGCCAGGGCAAACCCATTGCCCTGCATATTCACATCCCAATGCTCTTTTGACAAGAAGCAAGCACCATTCTTTTTTTCTGAGAGATAACAAAACAACAATTGCCGATGGAATTGGCTGTGATGCTTGTTCTTCATCATGTATTTCAGGCGCTTTTGGTTCTTTGATTTTGACAACTTCGTCTTTAATGATTTCAATCTCTTCTTGTGGTTTTTCAGCGAAAGAGGTTTCTGATTTTCTCAGCCAGTTTTTTGCCTTCTTCCACACACTGTCAACAGGAAGTCCACTGTAAAATTTTTCTCTGCCATTATCTTCATTTTTTACTCTGCTTAATTTTTCCTCTGCCCATGTTTTCAATCCATGCCCGGTAATGCCATTATGCAGTTCGTCATCTTGTTTTGGTATTTTTTCAAATTCTCTTTTTTCTTTATCGTGGTGTTTTTGAAGTTCATGAATCATTTTCTGGGCATTAAAAGTTTTCATTAGTTGTCTTAGAAAATTTACATTTATTTTATAGTTTGCCCGATTTCCCTCAAGCAATCCTCTTTCATACAAATCTTTTCTTATTTTTGAAATTGATCTGGGCTCTCCACCAAGATCTTTTGTTATGTTTTTAACAGACTGGCCTGTAGTGGTTCTTATCAATATCTCGGAGTGCAATGAACTAATGCCAAGAACTTTTGATAAGATTCCTGCTAATTGCTTTCTTTTTTTATTTTTACCTATTAATTTCCAATGTTCATCGATAAATTCTTCTATAAGAAAAGCATTGCCTTTTTTTTCAAGTATCTGTTCCCATACAACAGGGTCCTCTGAGAAGGTTGCCTGTTTTGGTTGTGGTTTTTTCTCAAGCAATATTCTTTTAATTTCTTCTGCTTTTTGCGGGTTTTCATTTTTTATGCTCTCTGCAATGTTGAGAAGCTGATTTTCAAGAACATCCAATTTTTCCCTATTCTTTTCGATTTTCTCTCTTAATAATTCTTTTTCCCCTTTACCGAACAGACCCATATCATATTATGCTTATTGAATATATAAATCTTTACTTGCTTTAATACAAAAGTTAAAAAACATGATTTGCTCATATCTATATGAATAATATTTTAGAAAACGCACTTAAAAAAATACAGCCTTCTGCTAAAGAAATAGATGAACTATATGCATTATTCGCCAGAATAAAAAAATACCTCCTTGACAAGCACGGCATAAAATCGCAATTGATGGGTTCTGTTGCGAAAAACACATTCATAAAAGACAACAGGGATCTGGACATATTCCTCTTTTTTGACAAATCTGTATCTTTTGATGAACTGGAAAAAAAGGTATTGGCGATAGGAAAAGATGCATTTGTGCATTTTGGCGGAACATATGAAGTAGATTATGCATCCCACCCATACACAAAAGGGCATATAAATGGCTGCGAAGTTGAAATAGTCCCGTGCTATAAATTGAAGTCAATAAAGGAAATGATATCTGCTGTGGACAGGACACCGTTCCATACAAAATATATCCGGAAAAATCTTGAAGTATCCCAAAGGAAAGATGTTCTTTTGCTGAAGCAGTTTTTGAAGACAATCGGCTGCTATGGCTCTGACTTAAAGACACGAGGGTTTGCAGGATATTTGTGCGAGCTGCTGGTAATAAAATATTCAACATTTGAGGGAGTGCTGAAAAAATTCTCTGGACTGGAAAGAAATACTCTTCTATGCCTACAAAATCAAAGAAACAATATTAAAAAATTCGATGCTCCATTGATTTTTCTGGACCCTGTGGACAAGAACAGGAATGTTGCTGCATCACTGAGCATTGATGCTCTTTTAAAGGCAAAATATTACAGCCAGAAATATCTGGAAAAGCCTGATGGAATTTATTTTGAGCCGGGCGCATTTAGAAAAAAAACAAGTTCAAAAAAATCTTTGGAATCTCTGCTGAAAAACCGCAATTTTTACTGCATCTACTTCAAAAGACCGGATTTGATTGAAGACATCTTGTTTCCGCAGCTTGAGAGATTCAAAAACTCCCTTGAAAAATACATTTTATCAAAGGGTTTTGCTTTGAACAACTCTTTCTTTGACTGCTGCGAAGATAAGAAAGCATGCATAATTGGATTTGATTTTGCAGTAGAAGAACTGTCTTATTTTGTTCATAAAAATGGACCTGATTTGTTTTCACATGATGATAAAACGCAGGGCTTTTTAAACAAGCACAAAAATGTCTATTTTTCCAATGGTCATTATGCGTGCTTTGAAAAAAGGAAAATAACCCATGCTTATGATTTACTGGTTTCTCTAAAGAAAAAAGAAGTGCAAAAGCAGATTGCAATCCCGAAGGGAATAGAGAAGAATTTAAATAGAGAATTTGTCATCCTTAATGGCAAAAATCTGTTGGATTATGTTAATAAAGGCAAAATAAGCAAAAATGTAGTTTGCAGGAATATTGCGGGCGGGAAAACAATTACAGCAAACTAATCAAATAAGGCAAAGCGATGAATGTAGCAATTGAACTGCCGATATTTGCAAATACAACGATAAGAAGTATCCTTGAAATCCCATTTTTCCAGAAACCGCTCACTGTAATTAACTGATTAAGATTTTCAAAGTCCTTTACTTTCGGCCCTCTCATTTTTGCCTCGACATAGCCTCCAATAATTCCTGCGCCGATTGTCGGGTTAAGCGAAGTAAATGGCGCTGCGATAAAGACAGATATAATCGTAAGCGGATGCGGCAATGCAAACATCACAGCAAATGCTGTAAGGCATCCATTTATGAGAAACCAGTACAAAAGCATGGAAATGCCCACATCAATGGATTTTCCAAAAACAAATCCTGCTAATATTAGTCCAATGACTATTGCAGGAATGGCATAATTGAGCGTCTTTAATAATTTTGATTTCTTTGGGGTTTCTTCAAGGCATTTTATGTCCTGCTTTTTTTTCAGATGCTTTTTTATGCCTGCAACATGCCCTGCCCCGACAACTGCAATTATTTTTTTGCCTTTTGTTTCAAGGATTTTATTTGCGATGTAAATGTCTCTTTCATCAATCAAGACTTTTTTTGCATCGGGCATCTGCCTGCCCAACTCATCAATCATGTGCGTCATCATGTCCTTTGCTTTCATTTCCTCTATTAGTTTTTCATCTACTTCTTCTGTGATGATGAGCCCTTCAAAAAGCCCGTAAAATATTTTTGCTTTTTCTCTAAATTTTGCCTTTGCCCATGCGCGCTTTAAAGTAATCTGAATATCCCTATCCAACATGGTAATCTTTGCATTTTGCTTTTTTGCCTGTTTAATTGCCGCAATCATCTCTGCTCCGGGAAGCACATCTAGTTTTGACCCGAGTTTTTTTTGAAAGATACTAAGAATCAGGTTTGTGAGGAGCAAATACGCTTTGCCCTCTTTGATAATCTCTATAATTTTTGTGTTCTGCCATTTTTTTTTGTCTGTAAGTGTATTGTACCTGTTTTGGCATAACTCCACTCCGACAACATCAGGTGCCTCTTTTTTGATTGTTTCATTCACAAGTTCTATGCTTTTTTTTGAAATATGGGCTGTGCCAATTAAAATCAGTTCCCTGTCTTTTAGCTTAATCCTGTCGATGTTTTTCATACACATTTAAAAACAATATTATCTTAAAAATTTATGCAAATAAAATGCCTTGGAATTGAATCAACAGCCCATACATTTGGAGCAGGTGTTGTAATTTTTGAGGGGAATAAATTTGAAATTTTATCCAGTCAAAGAGCCTGTTTTTTCCCAAAAAAAGGGATAACGCCTTCCCTTGCAACAGTGCATCATGCAGAAAAAGCTCCAAAAACCATAAAATATGCGCTAACAAAAGCAGGCACAGGAATGAATGATATTGATATAATTGCTTTTTCAATAGGTCCGGGGCTGGCGCCGTGCCTTGTTGTCGGTGCGACAGCTGCCAAGATATTGGCTCTCAAACACAAAAAGCCATTGGTTGGCGTTAATCACTGTGTTGCCCATATCGAGATTGCAAAAGATCTTGCCGGATGCAAAAGTGACTTTGTTGCTGTATTTGTCTCAGGAGGAAACTCGCAGATTCTCTCGAAAGTGGATGGCAAATACATGATTTTTGGCGAAACGCAGGATGTTGCTGTTGGCAATGCAATAGACAAGTTCGCAAGAAGGTCAGATTTAGGGTTTCCCGGCGGACCAATAGTCGAAAAACTGGCAAAAAAAGGAAAATATATAGACCTGCCTTATTCAGTGAAAGGATGCGACTTTTCATTTGCAGGAATTGAAACGCATGCAGAGAGACTGTTGAAAAAGCATTCAATAAAGGATCTCTGCTTTTCCATGCAGGAAGTCATGTTTTCTGCCATCTGCGAAAGTGCAGAGCGAGTGCTGGGGCATTTGAAGTTAAAAAATCTGGTATTGTGCGGTGGTGTTGCAAGAAACAAAACCCTGCAGGAAAAATTAAGAATAATGACAAAAGAGAGAGGCGCAAAACTTTTTTGCGTGCCTGATGAATTTGCAGGAGACAACGGAGCGATGATTGCTGTTGCAGGCATCAAAAACTATCTTGATAAAATAAACTGCTTCAGCCAAAAAGACATTCCTAAAGTTTCAGTGATTGCAAAAATGAGGATTGATGAATGATTGCTTATTATTCAACATGCTTCAAAATAAGCCTTGCCCTCTCTTCTATCGAATTTGCCGGAATTATAATTAGAGTATATCCTAAATTAGTGTATATTTCATAAAGTTTTTCGCTTATGAGTTTTCCGAGCTGATCGTCTTCAACTCTCGCATCGTCCTTTTCATATTTCAACTGCTCCAAAAAAAATACTTTTTTGTATTGCGTTTTCATGGAGTATTTTTCCAGTTCCTCTGTGTTTATACCATTGATTTTATCGTAGGCGATAGTGTCCGGGACAGCCCTATCGAAAAAATACAACTCGCTTTCATCTATTCTTTCTTCTACCTGTTTTTTTATATCGAGCACTTTTCTTTGAAATTCAATTTCATCTTTCCTCAATTGTTCAACTGCAATGCCCTTGCTTGCTTCGTTGTCAATAAAAACCCTTGCAGCTTCAGGGATTGTTTTATGCCCTAAAAATGCCAGATATTCAATTGTCTTCGTCTTCCCGGAGCAGGGACCTCCTGTCAGAATATACCAGTTTGTTTTCCTTCTTCTTCTTACTGCATCCATCTTATTGTTTTGGGTATTTTCCCCTCATCTGCTTTTGGCTCTCTATAACTTTTTGCCTTAGTTCTGCATACATTTTCTTTATGGTCTCTTCCTGTTTTAAGAGTTGTTTTTGCTTCAGGAGGATATTCTCTTTTTCTTCTTCAAGCTCTTTTTCCATTTCTTCTGATGATTTTTTCAGCAGAATCATGCCATAGAACCGGTATACTTCCTTTGGCTTTTTTTCAAGCTCTTTCAAGGAGATATCTATGCCTTTTATGTCAAGGTTCATCTTTTCACGGGTATACATGACATTAGAAAGCATTTTTTCGTATTTTTGAAGAGAAATTACGTTTTCTCTCATTTTCATTTCATCATGTTCTGTCTTTGCCTGTGTTTTAAAGGAAATATCTGATTCCATATATTTATTATTAAAAGAAAAATTTTAAAAATAAACAACCTGCTGAAGCAGAGCCCAAGACATTAATATAAACAAAAAAGTTCATTCCGCCGCAAGCGGGCAGGGGATTGAACCTATTAATGAATAAACTTAATTGATTTTCCTTTTCATGCTCAGCAATGACAAAAACATCATTCCTATTGATAAAAAGATTGTAGGGACTTCTGGTATTGCCAGAGGAAGGTAATCTGTGTTGCTTCCTCCTCCGGGAATATTATAAGGAACTTCGCCAAAACCATCTCCATCTGTGTCATTGTAAATGTAATCCGAGAAATAATTTCCGCCGATGTATGGTCCTCCGATTATGTTTGGTCCTGTTGAATTTGTTGTGTTCCAGTAATTGTTTTTAGTGTCGTAAGCATTATATGTATTGTTAAAATAATTGTTATATATTTTATTGCGGCTGGAGCAGAAGGATATATCCATTCCTTTATTTTTGTTAGAAACTATCCTGTTGTTTTTTATTATATTGTATCTTGCAACATTGTACATTTTTATTCCATATTTATTATTTTTTATTTCATTATCCATTATTGTATTGTATGTGCTTCTTACCAAATAAATGCCTTGTAGCTTGTTTGAATATATATTGTTGTCCGCAATGGTTCCTTTAGCTGTATAACCTAGCTTGATGCCAGTGCCATATTTGTTATTGTGTATTTTATTCTCAGTTATATTGGTATTTTCATTCTTATTCAGATAAATATCATAATATTTATTATTGTACAATTCATTGTTATAGATATTTCCATTATGCGTTGTATAAAATTCAATTCCCCTGTGCCATCCTTTGATGATACAGTTTTTTACAGTAATGTTATTTTTGTTTGAATACACGCCGCGAGAGATAAATGTAGACAATGCATTTGGACCCGCAAGCATATTTTCCGGGTCATATATCATATATCCTTTGCAGTCCAGGATGACATTATCTGCTCTTATATTAATGCATTTGCGTATCGACCCGGTAACTATATCTTTTGTCAAGTGATATTCTCCTGGCTTTGTTATGATTGTGCACGAACTTATTAAGTTTGAGTTTGTATTTTTTTCACTTGCTTCAATATTCTTGTACAATTCTACATAAGAATTCATTCCGCAGCATGAACCTGTTGAAAGATGAAATTTAACATATAAGACTCCACTGAAACCAGAAATATCAGCAGTATAGTCTCCATTTCCATAGCAGCAGATATTTTTTATATTTGTCCAGGTTGACGCATCATTACTTGCGTAAACATTAATACTTCTCCAATCCCTTCCGCCCATTTTAAATTTCAACTTATCCGGATTATCTACATTTCCAAAGGTTATAATAATATCCTCAGCAGAATTTTTTGGACCATTAACCGGACCATTTGTATTATGATCATACAACTTCCAGTAAGTGCCTTTATCATCTATAATATTACTCATATATGTAACATTATAATCTGTTGTTGCACTCGCAACAGTGCTAAGACCCAATACTCCCAAAACTATCAACATAACTATGTATTTTTTTAGATTCATATCAATCACTTATAATTACTATTATCTCGTAGTAAATTATAAAAAGCTATCTCTTTGCAGATTACGCGAATCTAACCACCATTATAGATATATTTTAAAATATATAAAAAAATATGCTCCTCAGATATAGGGACTCATCTACTAGGCTAAATATTGCAATTAAAATACATAGATGCATGCCCAAGAGATATTTTTCTATCGGCATATTTGACTGCGAATGAAATTGAAATTTATGCAGAAATATTTTAGGAGATGCAATCAATAAATAAGTTTGCTTGATTTTATAAATTCTTGGTTCATCTAAAGAGTATATGAAAATAAATTACAAAGCAAAAAAAAGTCAGGCGTACCTTTTGGGTGGTTTTTTGCTTTTCATAGTGCTGGCTCTTTTCATCATGTCCCAGACATACAGGGAGAATATTTCAACTAAAGATTACCTGCCAAAAAACATCGAAACAGAATTTCAAAGATCATTGACTGCTTTTTTTATAATTAACAACTCTGTCGGATACATTGATTGCGGAATGAACAATTACTCTCTCCTTGCCGGGAACTTCATAAAATCAAAAGGTTATGCACTTGAATCATACTATATTGTGCTGATGCCGAATGTCAGCGTGATATTCGGGAATTATTTCAACGAGAGCATTAATAATGTAAGCATATCAATAAACAGCGAAACTATTTCCCGGTCAGTTGCTTCAAAAACAAGCAGCATATTTTACTTCAACAACTCTGAAGAGGATATTTTAAATTTTAGCTACAATTTCAGCATAAATTCATTAACATTTGAAAAGAGCAAAAAAATCCGCAATTCATTGTTTTATGTATATTGGATAAAACTGGTAAAAGGAGCAGATATAAGAGTCGAAGAGGTTGAAAGATAATATTTATTATGGAACTTAGCAAAGATGAAAAAGAGATTTTAAATGGTCGGGATGGAAATGCAGCAGCAAAATCAATGCAAATCCTTTATGCATTGGGAGAGATTTTCGGCGCAGAAAAGCTTATAAAAGTGTCGTCTGTGCAGGTTGCAGGAGTGTCTTACAATAATCTGGGGGATGCAGGGCTGGAATATATAAACAGCCTCGCAATTGACGGAAAAGTGAAAGTAAAGACTATGATCAACCCCGCAGGTATGGATTTGGTCGACTGGGATGAAATGAGCATTCCAGAGACCTTTGCAAAAAAACAAATTGAGGTTATCGCGGCATTCAGGAAACTTGGCATCCAGATAAGCGCAACATGCACCCCTTACCTAATAGGAATAAAACCGCAAAAAGGAGAGCACATTGCCTGGTCTGAATCTTCTGCTGTGATTTATGCAAATTCTATCTTAGGCGTAAAGACGAACCGGGAAGGAGGTCCATCTGCTCTGGCAGCTGCAATAATTGGTAAAACACCCTATTATGGGCTTCATCTCGACACGAACAGGCAGGCACAGATAAAAGTAAATGTTGAATGCACACCAGGGAGCCAATCGGATTTTAGCGCCTTGGCTTATGCTATAGGAAAAAAAATCAGGAATAAGATTCCGTTGATTTATGGCATAAAACAGGCAACGCATGATCAGTTGAAAAATTTTGGCGCAGCTCTTGCGACATACGGCGGGACTGCGATATACCATATTAACTGC
>QMVB01000027.1 GCA_003660905.1 Candidatus Nanohalarchaeota archaeon
AAACATCATTTGCAGCAATAATCTGGTTTTTTGAAACACTAAGCTGGACATTGTAAGCAGTTTCTGCTAAGCCCTTCTTGTTTTGCATCATCCTGCATTCAGGATCAGTGAGGGATGCTTTTTTGAGATTATTTTTTTGGAGTTCTTCTTTTCTCTTATTGTTTGAGGAATTAACCAGTTCTGGTTTTTTTGAGAGGGAATGTATGCCATAGAAACACCTGTAATTATATGTATATAAAAGAAGTATTTATGTTTGATTGTGGGACAGCCTGAGCGATTAAGAGGTTACGAAGTCTTGCAGAATTCTTTACCCAAATTTTTAGCTATGCCAAAAACTCTCTTAATCGCATATGTTATCGAAAATGCAGGGATTTTGCAAAACTTATCTGCAATTAAAAAAACAAATGTCAAAGAATTAAATGTATTTTAGAATATGAAAATTGCTCCCTAATCAAAACATTTTTAATAAAATCTATTGTTTTAATATATAATTATGTCAAAAATACATACTCCAAAAAGAGGATCACGGGCATTCCGGCCAAAAGTAAGAGCTAAAAGAATATATGGCAAGGTAAAATGCATAAAGCAGGAAAATGAAGCAAAAATCGTTGAATTTGCAGGATACAAAGCAGGAATGACCCAAATCAACTGTCTTTACGACAAAAAAGAATCTCCTATTTACGGCAAAAAAACAATGATGCCTGTTACAATAATAGAAGTTCCTGATCTGAACGTTGCAGGATTCAGGTGCTATGAAAGAAAAGAAACCGGAGTTGCAGTATACAAGGATTTTCTCAACATAAACAAAAATTCTGAATTAAAGCGAAAAACAATAATATCCAAAAAGGACATTAGTCTAAAAGATAAAGATATGAAGGATATTGAGCAAAAAATATCCCTGGATGAAATTGAAGACATCAAACTGATTGTCTACACGCAACCGCATGAAACAGGAAACGCAAAGAAAAAGCCGGAACTGTTTGAAGTATTTATCGGAGGAAATTCAATTGAAGATAAATTCGCTCTTGCAAAGGAAAAAACAGGCAAGACAATAAGCATAAATGATTTTATTGAAGATGGCGCTTTTATAGATGTCATCGGCGTAACAAAAGGCAAGGGCTTTGCTGGCTCAGTAAAGAGATGGGGCGTAACATTATTGGCAAAAAAATCCCAGAAAGTGATAAGAAAAGCAGGGACGCTTGGTCCATGGCATCCTGCAAAGACGCAGGCAACAGTTCCTCAGATGGGGCAGATGGGCTTCTTCAACAGGGTTCTCTATAACCTGAGGGTTTTGAAAATCATAGGCAAAGACAGCACTGATGAAGTTTTTGAAAAGATAAAGAAAAAGCCATTCAAAAAATACGGGATTGTAAAATCCAGCTATATTATCGTAAAGGGGTCTGTAACAGGACCTGCAAAAAGAATGATAAGAATGCGAAAATCAATAAGAAACATCAAAGGAGAATATGACGGAAACATTTCTGTCAAATATATAGATTAAATTTTGTGATTATATGTACAATGTATTAACAACAAAAGGAACAAAAGCAAAGGCAATAGAAAGCCTGCCAAAGCAATTCAGCGAAAGCATAAGATCTGATCTGATAAAAAGAGCGGTCGCTGCAATAGAGGCAAACAACAGGCAACCTTATGGAGCTAATCCAAGAGCAGGATTTCATTCTTCTGCCGATTACAGGGGAAGAAGAAGAGGCTATGGTTGCTGGATAAATAAAGGAATGCACAGGACAAAGAGAATAAGAATTGGAAGCGGCGGTCTTGCCGGCACTGTAAGAATTGTTCCTCATTCTGTGAAAGGACGAAAGGCACACCCTCCAAAAGCTCAAAAAGTATGGTCTAAAAAACTAAACAACAACGAGAGAAAAAAAGCAATAAGAAGCGCTATTGCAGGAACCAAAGAAATCCAATATGTTCTTGGAAGAGGGCATATAATTGATGAAAAAATGCAACTGCCATTGATTGTAGATACTCTTGAGAACATCAGGAAAACAAAGGAGCTTAATGATTTCTTATCTTCCATTGGGCTTGAAAACGAAGTCCAAAAAGTAAAAATAAAAAAAGTAAGGGCAGGAAGAGGAAAGATGAGAGGCAGGAAATACAAGACAAAAACAGGACCTCTTTTAATCTACGGGGATGAAAAGACCGATGCAAAAACGCTCAACAGCCTGCAGGGAATTGAAGCTGTAAATGTAAGAAACCTGAATGCAAAACTTCTGTCTCCCGGGGCTCATAATATTCGCCTTTGCATCTGGAGCCAAAATGCCTTGAAAATTCTTGAAGAGGAAGAGTTGTTTTATTGATTTCATCTAATCCACAACTTCGCATTCAAGCCGAAGAATATAGTTTTTCATATATTCAACAAGCGGCTTTGCAAACATCTTTGCCGTCTCTGTATTCAGGTTGTCATAGCAGCTTATCTGAAAATTAAGATGATCTACAATGTACTCTCCTGTGCCTCTTCCTTCAGCAATTTCCTTGTCAAAATAAGATGGTTTTGCGCCCCATGTCTCGCCTTTGATATTTTTGGAATCATATTCCGGACTTGAACCTCTCCATGCAATACATCTCATTATACCAACTGCGCCAAACAAATCCATCATGTCTGCATCCCTTAAAATAGCAGGGAGTCTTCCCTCAACTTTCCTGTTGGAATTATGGTTTCTTATTGCATAAGCAATCTCTTTTATCTTTTGTTCATCAAAGAAATTGTTTTTCTCCAAATATTCAGATGCCATCTTTGCTCCGATTTTCCCATGCATGTTGTCCATTTGCACAGAAGAGCGACCAATATCGTGCAGCAAAGCTGCTGCTTCCACAATCTCCAAATCATTAAATCTTTCTCTTTTTGCAATCTTCAAAGCCCAGTTCCTAACCCGGCTAACATGCATGTAATTATGCACACTTGCCTGTGTCATTTTTTTCATTGCATATTGCTCTATTTTTCTGATTTTATCTGTCTTCATATTCTACTCTCTCCCCTCCCCTCACTTTTATTTATTTTTGCCAAAACTATCTTGCTCCCTTCCATAACAATCAGCCCAATGCTTGAAACAGCGAGGATTCTCATCCAGTCAATGGCATTTAACGCAACGGTTTCAAATACCATCTGCATAAAAGGAACATAGATAATCACCAGCTGTATAATCAATGACAGGCATATTGCGCCAAATAAATACTTGTTTGAAAAAGGATTTAATTTTTTTATGGATGGCTTTAAAGAGCGGGCTGACAAGACAGCAAACATTTCAAACGCCACCAGCGTGGTAAATGCTACAGTGCGCGCCTTGTTCAGGTTTTCATCCACGTAAAGGGAAAACAAAAATACTGTTCCGATTCCCATGATTATGCCGAACAATATAATGAGCCCAAACATCTGGTTTGTTATTGGTTTTTCTTTTGGATTTCTCGGTTTGCGCTTCATTATATCATCATCTGCTTTCTCCATCCCGAGCCCAAGGGCAGGGAAATCATCGGTCAGAAGATTCATAAGCAAAATCTGCAGGGGTATTAAAGGAAGGGGCAATTTAAACGCAATAGCAATAAGCATTGTTATTATTTCTCCTGCATTGCAGGGAAGAAGATACCTGACTGATTTTATCATCTTGTCGTAAATATTTCTTCCCTCGCCAACTGCATTTACAATGGTTGAGAAATTATCATCCACCAGAATCGCCTTTGAAACCTCCTTTGAAACTTCAGTGCCTGTGATTCCCATCGCAACTCCAATATCTGCTTTTTTAAGGGCAGGGGCATCATTTACTCCATCTCCTGTCATTGCGACAATATGACTTTTTTTTTGCAGGATATCAATTATGCGCATCTTCTGGATTGCCTGTGACCTTGCGATTATTCTTATATCCTCTATTTTCTCTTCCAGTTCTTCATCTGTCATTTTCTGGATCTCCTGACCGCTAAGCAATAAATCTCCTTCCTTAAACAAGCCAATCTGCCGTGCTATCGCTCTTGCTGTTGCAGAGTAATCTCCTGTGATAACCATTACTTTTATTCCTGCTGTTTTGCACTGCTCAATTGATTCTTTTACTTCGCTTCTTGGAGGATCTATCATTCCGACCAGCCCTATAAAGACAAGATTTTTTTCTGTTTTCTCAATACTGGAGACAGAATATTCAGTCAGGGAATATGCAAGACCAAGAATCCTTAATGCCTTTTTTGCAAATTCATCATTTGTTTTTAAAACCAGTTTCCTGTCTTTCTCTGTGATTTTTCTTATTTTTCCGTCTTCATAAATCCTGTCGCACAGCCCAATAAGCAAATCAGGAGCACCCTTGACATAAACTTCTTTTTTTCCGCTACTCTTGTTCATGTAAATCGAAGACATCCGCTTCCTGTCTGAGTCAAAAGACAGCTCTTCCATGAATTCAAAATCCTTTTTTATTTTTTCTTCCCTTATTCCTCCTTTCTGCCCCAGAACAATCAATGCCCCTTCTGTGGGGTCGCCTATAATTTCATATTTTCCATTGTTTTTTACCAGTTTTGCATTGTTGCATAAATATCCAATTCTCAACAGCAATTGGAGTTTTTCCGGGCTTGTTTTTTCGTTTTCAATGTAAAAATCGCCTTTTGGTTCATATCCTTCTCCCCCTATATTTATTATCCTGCCTGATGTATAGACATGCGTTATTGTCATCTGGTTTTTTGTAAGAGTGCCTGTCTTGTCAGAGCAGATAAATGTCGTTGCGCCAAGACTCTCGGCAGCAGTCAACTTCTTTATGAGCATATTCTTTCCGGAAAGCTGTTTTGCGCCAACAGAAAGACCGACAGTCACCACTACAGGAAGGGAATTAGGGACAGCCGCAACTGTCAGTGCCAGGGCAAACATAATAATTGCCTCAAGCGCAATATCGCTTGAAAGATAGCTTGAAACAGAAACCAGCACAATAAGAGAAATGACAATAACCCCTATCTGCTTTGCCATCTGATTAAATTTTACCTGCAATGGGGTTTTTGTCTCTTCTGTTTCCTGTATTGCTCCTGCTATTTTCCCTATCTCTGTTTTCATCCCTGTTGTAGCAACAACTGCCGTCGCCTTGCCAACAGTCACAATACTATTCATAAAAGCCATGCTCTCTCTTTTGGAAGAGGACAAATCAATTATTTTTTTGACAGGGACAGATTCCCCTGTAAGCGAAGATTCATCAATCTGGAGATTGGAAAGTGTGAGAATTTTGCAGTCAGCGCATACAATATCCCCTGCTTCAAGATAAACAATGTCTCCTGTAACAACTTCTCTTGCAGGTATTTTTTTTATCCTTCCACCGCGGCAGACGACTGCCATAGGCGCAGTTTCATTTTTCAGCATCTCTATTGCTTTTTCAGCGCGCCACTCCTGAACAAATCCCATAATCGCAGTCAGGATTATGATAAAAAACATTGCAAATGATTCGAGTTTTTCACCTAAAAATAAGGATAAAACGCATGCAAATATCAGAAGAATGATAAGCGCATTTTTGAACTGGTCTAAAAATATACTTATAGCAGTTGCTTTTTTTCCCTGCTCTAATTCATTATGTCCATAATGTCTCAGCCGCCTTTTTGCTTCGGATTCGCTCAAACCCTCTTTGGAAGTTGAAAATTGCTCTAAAAAGTCATCAGGCGTTTTGGATTTCATAGAAATTACTTTTCATCATCCTTCTTGCCGAACAAAAAATCAAATTTGGAGGAAGTGGATTTTTCCTCCTTTTGTGCCGGAAATGAAGTATCTGATGTACCCTTATTTTCTATTCTTGCTTCTTTGCCTTTTTGAAAAGAACTGCGTGGAGGATAGCTCCTGCCTCTCATTATTTTTCCATTATCCTTTACATAGAGATAACCCTTTTTCCATGGTCTCTTGATATAAGCATACATTAATATCATAAGCAAGACCAAAACAATAATTACCATTCCTTCAGGACTCATACAGATATATATTGCTAATGTTTAAATAATTTTTGTTGCAATGCATTTTTATAGCTTCATGACTTTGTTTTTTTTAATATTTATATCCTGTCACTATTTGAATTTATTTCTTCAAATTATCTGCATTTAAATATATCGCTAATCCTCTATAATAATGAAAGAAAAAAATAGAAGAGTATGTCCTGTTGAAAATGCAGGAAGTCTTGATAATATTTTTAGAAAATGGATTCATAATCCTAAAAAACTTCTAAAAAATTATGTTAAAGAAGGAATGATTGCATTGGATGTCGGGTGCGGTCCGGGACTTTTTTCAATAGAAATGGCAAAAATGGTCGGCAAGACAGGCAAAGTTGTTGCAGTAGATTTGCAGGAAGGCATGCTCAAAAAAATAAAAAATAAAATTGCAGGAAAAGAAATAAGAAATAGAATCGAATTGCATCAATGCAAAAAAAATAAAATTGAAATTTCAGAAAAAGTTGATTTTGTTTTAGCTTTTTACATGGTTCATGAAGTTCCAAACCAAATGAATTTTTTTAAGGAAATAAACTCTGCATTAAAAATCAATGGAAAAGTATTCATCATAGAACCTAAATTTCATGTTTCTAAAAAGGCTTTTGAAGATACGATAAATGTTGCAAAAGAAGCAGGATTAAAAATATCCAAAAAAGAGAAAGTATTCTTTAGCAGAGCGATTATTTTGGAACATTAGATTATTTTTGCTGAAACTTCCTGTTGCGTTTATGATGATATCCACTGATTATATTTCGTATGAACGCCGAACGCTCAAACCCTTCTCTCGAATAAAGACAATGATGTCCTAACCAAAGTTTTATAAAAAAATACGAATCTTATTTATTATGAAAAAGAATGATTTTATTGAAATGGAGTACACTGCCAAAATAAAAACTACAGGGGAAGTATTTGACCTTACAAGCGAAGCAAAAGCAAAGGAACTGAATATATACAATAGCGCGTATTCTTATCACCCCATAATTATAATACTGGGGCAGGGTTTTGTGCTGAAATCACTCGAGGACAAACTTCTTGGCATTGATGAAAAAGATATAGGGAAAAAATTTACATTTGCATTCAAGCCCGAAGAGGCATTTGGTAAAAGAGATCCTAAACTCGTCAGAACATTCTCATCCTCTTTTTTCAAGGCAAAAAACATAACTCCTGTTGTTGGGCAGAGCATTAAGATAGAAGACAGGAAAGGAACGGATTTGACCGGCAAGATAATGTCTGTCTCTGCAGGCAGAGTAAAAGTGGATTTCAACCATATTCTGGCAGGAAAAGAAGTGGAATATGAAGTTATACTGAATAAATTATTTAAGACAATAGAAGAGAAAACCGATGCAGTAATCCAGATGTTTGCTCCGTTAAAAGCAGATAAAATAACAAAAAAAATTGATAAAAACATTCTTACTGTTAATCTTCCAAAAGAAATGGACAATGTTGTCATCAAGCAGTTGATTGCAAAATATTCAACTGAATTCATCGAAAAAATTGACGAAGTGAAATTCGTCGAAACATTTAAAAATATAATAGTCAATAAATAATATTGAATAATAATTGGCATAATTCAATAATAGAAAAGAAGGGGTAAAAATGGATTCTCTAATTGAAAATGTATTAGGAAATGAAAAAAGCACTAATGAAGAAGATACAATGGTGCGGCAAAGTAGCAGTATTTTGGAAGAAAGTCCGAAAGAAATAATTGATTCTTCTGTACAGAAGCAGCAGCAGGGTATAAATGATGACTTAAAAGTAATACTTGAACAAAGAAGAGCAAAGATAAAAGTCATTGGTTGCGGCGGTGCAGGAAAAAATACATTAAACCGGTTGGCGGATGTAGGCATTATTGGCGCAGATACAATTGCAGTAAATACAGATGCGCAGGATTTGCTTTATACTCAGGCAAATGAAAAAATATTGATTGGCGTTGAACTTACAAACGGACTTGGCGCAGGATCAAATCCATCTATTGGAGAAGCTTCTGCTAAAGAATCAAGGGAAAGCATAAAAAGCGCAATTTCCAAAGCAGACATGACCTTTATCACGTGCGGTCTTGGAGGCGGAACAGGAACCGGCTCAGCGCCGGTGGTTGCTGAAACATCCAAAAAAAGCGGAGCATTGACTGTTGCAATCGTTACTGTTCCATTCACTATGGAAGGAGCACACAGGATAAACAACGCAAAGGAAGGGCTTGAAAAACTCGAAAGCAATGTTGACACACTTATAATAATACCGAATGACAAACTCATTCAGATTGCTCCTGATGTTTCAATAAATACAGCATTTAAAATAGCAGACGAGATTCTTGTAAATGCAGTGAAAGGAATAACTGAGATGGTTACAAAACCAGGTCTTATAAATCTTGATTTTGCCGACATAAAAGCAATCATGAATGAGGGCGGCGTCGCAATGATTGGAATGGGGGAGTCTGACACAGAAAAAAGAGCAACAGAAGCTGTAAAAAAAGCCCTTAACAATCCATTGCTTGATGTTGATATAGAAGGCGCAACAGGAGCTCTTATAAATGTCGTAGGCGGAAGTTCCCTTACCCTAAAAGAATCCAAGGAAGTTGTTGAAACCGTTACAAGCAAATTGTCCCCGGACGCAAAGATAATATGGGGTGCATCTATTGAAAAAGAACTTGGAGACTTACTCCGTGTAATGGTAATCGTTACAGGCGTAAAATCCACCCAGATATATGGAGGCAACAGGGAAGAATTCAAGGAAAGGCACAGGGCAGAGATGAAAACCAAGCTCGGAATTGATTTTATTTAATTTTTTCATTTTACATTATTTATTCTTTTTTTATTTTGTTACTATTCTGAAGTAGTAACAAAACGCAAAAGCTTATAAAGTTTTCTCTACTTTAATGTATATATGGTAAGAAATATAATAAATAATATTAATGGCACTAATGGAAAATATCTATTGTTCAAGAAAAAACCGGTGGATGTCTTAATGTACTTGCAAGACAATACAAGACCAAAATATGTCTCATACATCTCCAAGGAAATAAACTGCACTTATGCCCACACAGAAAAAATACTGGATACATTCAGGGAGTTGAGTATGGTTTCATTTAAAAAAGATGGAAGGAGAAAATACATTAAACTTACAAACAAGGGAGAAAAAATAGGCAAACTGGTTGAAAATCTTTTAATAATTTGCAATGATAGATAGGTATGAAAAAATCATGCCTTGATTTCACAAAAGAAGTTGCAGAAGGAAAAATTAATCTCATTGACTATTACAACAATTTCTACAGGCAAATAGATGCGCTAAAGCCATTAAATTACATAATTACTGCAAACCCAAAAGAAAATGCTATTGAAACAGCAAAAGATTTGAGCAGAGAAATAAAAAAGAATAAAAATATATTAAAAGAAAAGCCTCTGCTTGGAATTCCCATCACAATAAAAGACTGCATTACAACAAAAAATCTGCGAACAACTGCTGGCTCAAAAATTCTGGACAATTACATTCCTGCATTTGATGCAACAGTTGTTGAAAAAATAAAAAATGCAGGGGGGATTATTGTCGGGAAAACTTCTATGGATGAATTCGGGTTTGGAACATTTTCCACAAACTGCGCCTATGGCGCACCCAAAAACCCAGTTGACAACCATCGTTCGTGCGGCGGCTCATCAGGAGGAGCATGCGGATTTACTGCCAAAATAGATATGCCTCATCTGGCAGTAGCTGAATCAACAGGCGGGTCTATTTCATGCCCTGCTTCTTTTTGCGGTGTTTTTGGGATTACTCCAACTTACGGAAGAGTATCCCGCTGGGGGATGATTGATTATGCCAGCTCATTTGACAAAATTGGCTCTGCTGCGTCCTATCTTGAAGATGCAGTGCTTTTGCTCAATATAATTTCAGGAATTGACGAAAAGGATTCAACAACAGTGGAGATCAAAAAAATTGTTTTGGATGAAAAAAAGCAGAGAAACATATCTCTTGCAATCCCAAAAGAATACATTGATGCAATTGAGGATAAGAACATACTGGAGCAATTCGATAGGGCAAAAGATGTTCTGTTAAAAAAAGGAGTAAAAATCCATGAAGTGAGCTTGAAGACAACAAAATACGCGCTTTCCTGTTATTACATAATTGCAATGGCAGAGGCATCCACAAACCTTGCAAAATACTGCGGTCTTCGATATGGTATGCAGGAAAATCCAGAACAGAAGCATTTTGATAAATATTTCACTCATATAAGGACCAAATATCTCGGGACAGAGGCAAAGAGAAGAAGCATAATCGGAACTTACATCCGGATGGCAGGATTCCGCGACAAATACTATCTAAAGGCAATGCAGACAAGAACGCTCATAATAGAGGATTTCAAAAAAATCTTCAAAAAATACGACGCTATCTTTGCCCCCACAATGCCGATTGTTGCTCCTAAATTCAGTGATATAGAAAAGCTGAGCCCGAAGCAGAACTATTCTCTTGATATTTTAACAGTCGGACCTAATTTGGCGGGATTTCCAACAATAAGCATTCCCTTTGGAAAAGTTGAAAACATGCCTGTCGGCATGCAATTAATCGGAGACCATTTATGCGAGGAAAGAATTGCAAATATCGCTAATTTAATCTAAAAGAAAGCTCCATATCTTTGTTGTGAGGCAATCCATTTTTTAGTGAGAGTTGCCACTAACAAAACTTTATTAATTTCAATTCAATAAAAATATAACTATGAAAAATAAAAATAAAATTGGATTGATTATTATAGGAATTATTTTAATCATTGCATGCGGATGTTTTATATTGAAAGAGGAAATGAGGTTAGATGATAAATCAATTGAAAAAGCAGGAATTTTTGTTGACGGGAACTTTGAAGAAATGCCTGACCTCCAGTTTCCTGTAGACAAAACTCAAGCTGAAAGAATAGTCAAAGAATTTTGCGAACCTGAAAATTCAGATTATATGTATAATTATAGAGTAATGAAAAAAATTGACAATGAATGGAGAATACCAATTATGAATCTTAATTGTCCATGTTATGCAACAGTAAATGCAGAAACAGGAGAAACAAATTGCATGAAAAACATTCCGTTTGGGACTGG
>QMVB01000028.1 GCA_003660905.1 Candidatus Nanohalarchaeota archaeon
AGATAATAAAGGCATAATCAAAGTCATAATGACTGGCTCTGCTTCTGATCCTCTTGACTGGCAAAAACATGTCAGAACAAAGCGAAGGAGAAGAGAGCTGGCAGATAGATTTAAAAATCCAAATGACCAGTTTAAAATCGCCATTGTAAGGGATATGTGGCTTACGGGTTTTGATGCCCCGAGTTTGCATACCATGTATTTGGATAAGCCCATAAGAGGACATGGATTAATGCAGACAATAGCAAGAGTAAACCGGGTTTTCAAAGATAAGCCCGGGGGGCTTATTGTAGATTATCTTGGCGTTGCAGACGAACTCAAAAAGGCATTGTCCATTTATACTCAAAGTGGAGGGAAAGGAAAACCTGCTTTTGATCAGGAAGATGCTGTTGAGATAATGCTGGAAAAATATGAAATTGTTTCTGATTTATTCTATAAATTTGACTATAAAAAATTCTTTGCAGGAACTGCAAAAGAAAAGATGGCTGTAATCCCGGCAGCCATTGAGCATATATTAAAGCAGAGGGATGGAAAGCAAAGATGCTTAAAATATGTAACAGAGCTTTCAAAAGCATTTGCTCTGGCTGTGCCTCATGAAGAATCAATAAAGATAAGAGATGATGTCGGCTTTTTTCAGGCAGTAAGGTCAGCGCTTGCAAAAGCAACAACAGAGCGAGGGAAAACAGAAGATGAACTCAATTCTGCAATAAAGCAGATTGTTTCAAAAGCAATAAGCTCTGATAAAGTCATTGATATATTCAAAGCGGCAGGATTAAAAAAGCCAGACATATCAATTCTTTCTGATGAATTTCTCGCAGAAATTAAAGGAATGGAATATAAAAATTTAGCTTTAGAAACTCTAAAGAAATTACTGAATGATGAAATTAGAATAAGAGCCCAAAGGAATATTGTTGAAGCAAAATCATTTTCAAAAATGCTGGAAGAAACTATTAAGCGATACCAAAACCGAAGCATTGAAGCGGCTCAGGTAATAACTGAATTGATTAAGCTGGCAAAAGAAATAAGAGAATCACAAAAGAGAGGCGAAAAATTAAACCTTACTGAGGATGAAATTGCTTTTTATGATGCTCTTGCAGATAATGGAAGCGCGAAAGAAGTTTTGGGGGATAAGACATTAAAGAAAATAGCAAGAGAATTAACTGAAAAAATTAAGCAGAATACATCAATTGACTGGACATTAAGGGAAAGTGTCAGGGCAAAATTAAAAGTCATTGTTAAACGATTGTTGAGAAAATATGGTTATCCTTCGGACAAGCAGGCAAGAGCAACAGAACTTGTTTTAAAGCAGGCAGAATTGGTTTCCATAAATTGGGTTGAGTCTTGATAATCTCATCAGGATAATAAGTCTCCACTTTCCTTAAAACTAAAATATTCATTTGCCCCAACAATAACATGATCCAAAACCCTGATATCCAACAACTCCCCTGCTTCCATTAATTTTCGGGTTATCTTCCTATCTTCTTCCGACGGCGTCGGATCACCGGACGGGTGATTGTGCGCTAAAATAATAGAATTTGCGCTTTCTTTTATTGCAGACTTGAAAACCTCTCTCGGGTGAATTATAGAGGCATTGAGAATCCCAACAGAAATAGTTTCATTTTTGATTATCTTGTTTTTTGAGTTAAGATGCAAAATCACAAAATGCTCTTTGTCAAGATCCGTCAATTTTGGGCAGAGATATTCATAAACATCTTTGGCAGAATTTACAGGCATGCTTTCTTTTTTTGAGATGTTCTGCCTTTTATTAAATTCAAAGGATGCCTTGATTTTCATTGCCTTTGCAGGACCGATTCCATTTATTTCCTGAAGTTCTTTTAAGGATAAAACAGATAATTTGTCAATGCCGTATTTTGAAATCAGCCTGTTGCTCATATCAATGACATTTTCTTTTTTTGTTCCTGTCTGTAGAATAATAGCGAGCAAATTAGCATCGCTTAGGGCAGAAGCTCCGTATTTTTGAAATCTTTCTCTTGGTCTGTTTTCTATAGAGATGTCTTTTATTCGCATATTACTTCTTGTTTTCTGCCAAAATCGTATTCACAACATTACCTTCAAACTCAATGCCTTCAAAGCAACTCCATCCGCATTTGCTTTTTACATTCTCTTTAGAAAATGTAAATTTTTTGTTTGGGTCAATGATGGTAAAAGCTCCGGCATATCCTTCTGCAATTTTGCCGAACTTCAAATCATTGTATTGATTCACAAACAAGCCTCCGCTATAAGAGCATATCCTTGAAATTGTCGCAGGAGATACTTCCTTTTCCTTAATCAGCCAGAGAGCAAATGCGCTGTATGCATCTATGTGAGAGACTCCGCTCATGCCGTTTTGCTTTTCTTCGAGTGTGTGAGGAGCATGGTCTGTTGCGATAAAATCAACATATCCCTCTTTGATTGATTCAATCAAAAAATCACAATCCTCTTTTTTTCTTATCGGAGGATTCATTTGGAGGAATTTCCTGTTGCTTTCATTTAAGTCATCTTCACTAAAAAACAGATGATGCGGCGTTGCTTCGCACAGGACATTTACTCCTCTTTTCTTTGCATCAATTATCCGTTCCATGCCTTTTTTTGTCGAGACATGACATATCTTTCCCGATAAATTATATTTTTCAATCAATTCCAGAGCAAATTCAATTGCCTTTATTTCTGCCTCCGGCGGTCTTTTTTCCCCGTGCGTGGGCTGGTCTTTGTTCTGCTCTAAAATAACCGGGTCTTCACAATGAAAACTGATGTTTTTGCCTGCATATCTTGAAATCACTTTTTCCAGCTCCTCATTTGTGCTAAAAAATAAATCTCCTACAGATGGACCCATAAATACTTTGTAGGGAACAGTTAAATCAATCGGGCTTGTATCTGGTCCAATTCCCGCATAAAGAGTTACAGGGATTTTTGCCTTTTTTGTGAGTTCTTTTTTTGTTAAATAGGACTCTTTGGTAATGGGTGCTGTAGGGTTGTTTGGCATGTCGCAAATATAGACTACTCCTCCATTTATTGCCGCTTCCGATGCTGTCCTGTAATCCTCCTTGTAATTCTGCTTTCTGCTTTCATCTTCCCTGCAATGCACATGCACATCAATAAAGCCAGGAAAAATCAGGATGTCGTCGTTGTATTTTAAGTTAGGTTCACCCAAGTCATAACCAATCTTTTCTATAATGCCCTGCTCATTTAGTTTTACCTGCCCGAAAAAGCTGTTATCGTAATTTACAAAGTGTCCTTCTATTATCATAATCTCTTCTACTTAAAAAATATATTATATATAAATATATAAGCATTAAAATTAAAATACATGTATGAGAAGATTAAAAGATTATGAAAAAGTTGTCGGAAAAGAAACAATAGAGGAAATACGCTCAAAAGCAAAAAAGTTCTCGGGAAAGCACATTGTCTGCATAAATTCCACCTATGACGGGGGAGGCGTTGCAGAAATCCTGAACAGTTTTGTGTCTCTATTTAATGAAGTAGGCATTGATTTTGGATGGAGAATCCTGCACGGGAGCCCGGATTTTTTCATGATTACAAAAAAATTCCACAATGCATTGCAGGGGGATAAAATACACCTGTCTAAGCGGAAGAAAGAAATGTATTATGCAATGAACAGGAGATTTTCAGAGTTCACTCATATAAAGCACGACCTTGTGATTGTGCATGACCCGCAGCCTCTTGCGTTGATTGATTTTTATAAAAAAAAACAGCCGTGGATTTTCAGGTGCCATATAGATATATCCAATCCGAATACTGTACTGTGGAACTATCTCAAGACATTCATAAACAAATACGACCGTTTTGTCATCTCAAAAGAAGAATACAAAAAGGAATTAAGCATTCCGCAAAGCATTATCGCTCCGACAATAGATCCTCTTGCCAGGAAAAACATGCATGTATCTCAAAAGACAGCAGAAAAATTCCTCGTGAAATTCGGCATAAGCACAGACAAGCCGATAATCTCCCAGATTTCAAGGTTCGACAAGTGGAAAGACCCCATTGGCGTTTTGAAGGTATTTGAGCAGGTAAGAAAAAAAGTAAACTGCCGGCTGGTTCTGCTCGGCTCGCTTGCATCAGATGATCCTGAAGGGCTGACAATATTCAAAAAGGTAGAAAAAAGAGTGGAAAAGAGCAAACACAAAAATGACATAAAAATAATCCTGGTCAACAATAATTTTCTGGTAAATTGCCTCCAGAGAGAATCTGCTGTTGTTATTCAAAAATCATTAAGAGAAGGATTCGGGCTGGTTGTTGCCGAAGCACTCTACAAAAAAACGCCTGTTGTGGCATCAAGAGTAGGAGGAATACCTCTGCAGATAATTGACGGCAAAACAGGATTTTTGCATGAACCTAATGACATCAAGGGATTTAGCAACAGCATAATAAAGCTTCTCGGAGATGAAAAGTTGAGAGATGAAATGGGGAAAGCCGGGAAAGAACACATAACAAAAAACTTTTTGATTACCCGGCTTATGCTTGACTGGCTTGATTTATTTGAAATGTATTTTAAGTAGAGACAATTATTTCTTATTGATTTTAGAAGGAATAGTAAAAAATGCATATTAATATCACCATAAAAATAACAAAATTTAAATAAGTTAATGAGCTAGTATTTTGTAGAACTATGGCAAATTCAACTGAAAAAGAGATAAAAAACCAATTCAAAAAAGAAGCGCAAAAAAATCCATCAAAGCACTATCCAATCGCTGTTTTGAAAAGGAAAGGGTTTATAAGAAAGCAATGCATAGTATGCAAAACATATTTCTGGACTGCTAATGCAGAGGATAATGTCTGCGGCGATGCAGAATGCCGCGGAAAATACAGCTTCATAAACGAAAAAACAATTAAGCCAATTGAGTATCTGGATGTGTGGAAAAAGTTTTCTGCTTTTTTTAAAAAGAAAAATTACACGCCAATAGGATCTTATCCTGTTGTTGCAAGATGGAGGGATGATATGGACTTTACTATTGCATCCATTGCTGATTTTCAGCCATATGTCGTTGCAGGGGAAATTGAGCCTCCTGTAAATCCTCTTGTAATTCCGCAATTCTGCATGAGATTTTCAGATATTGACAATGTAGGGATTACCGGGCGGCACTATACTGGATTTACAATGATAGGACAGCATGCTTTTGAAAAAGAAAAAAACTATAGGCAAGAGGATTATTTCTGCGACCTTTTTGACTGGTTTATTGACATTGGATTCAAAAAGGAAGATTTAATAATACATGAGGACAGCTGGGTGGGAGGAGGAAATATGGGTCCTTCTGTTGAATTTTTCTCAGGCGGACTTGAACTTGCAAACCAGGTCTATATGAAATATGACATATCTTCAGGAACACCAAGAAAACTGGACATAAATGTGCTTGATATGGGTCTGGGGCAGGAAAGAATCGCATGGTATGGAAACAATCAAAATGCAAGCTATGAAGCAGTATTTGAAAAAGCAATCAGGCATCTAAAATCCAAAGGCCTGTTTGACAAGACAAAAGAAGAAAAAGACATTATTTCCTCTTTTCTGCCATACAGCGGCATATTTGATTTTGATGAAAACCAAAACTCTCCTCTCCTGTGGGGAAAAATCGCCGGCAAAATAGGAGTTGATAAAACAATGCTGAAAGACACTGTTTTGAAAAGCTCTGCGCTCTATTCTATTTTAGACCATAGCAGAACAATATTAATGGCTTTGTCTGACGGAGCCCTGTTTTCAAATACAGGAGGCGGCTATAATTTAAGAGTGCTCTTCAGGCGCGCCCAAACCCTAACTGAAAAATACAGATACGATATTGATTTTCTCTCCATTATGGAAAATCACAGGGCATATTTAAAGCAGCAATACCCTGTGTTGAAGCAGACCTCAGATGAAATTGAGGAAATAATAAAAAACGAGCAGGAAAAGTACAAAGTCCAGAAAAGCAAAACAAGGGAAATCATTTCCCAGCTGAAAAAAAAATACAGGGACAGGGAAATTGAAGAAAATGAATTGCTTGTCCTTTACCAGTCAAAAGGGATAGACCTTGGCGAGCTGGAAAAAAACAAGTTGATAAAATCAGTTCCGCAGGATTTTTACAGCAATATATCTCATATTCATGAGGCGGAAAAAAGCAAAAAACCGGCTTTTGATTTTGCTGATCTGACAAAAAACATCTCTCCGACAGTCAAAACATACGAATTTGACTGGACAAGCACAGAGGCAGTATGCAAAGTCCTGAAGTCAAAAGACAATCTTCTCATTTGCGACAAAACATGCTTTTATGCAACTTCCGGCGGACAGGAAAAGGATAAAGGGGCTCTCTGTGATGAAAAGAAAAACAAGATTGCAAACATTGTTGATGTGATAAATGCCCGGGGCGTAACTGTTCATAAACTAGACAAAAAACTAAATCTAAAACCAAACCAAAAAGTTTACCTAAAGGCAGATAAGAGCAGAAGAACTGCCATTGCATTCAACCACACTTCGACACATATAATAAATGCCGCGGCAAGAGCAATCCTGGGAAACCATATCTGGCAGTGTGGTGCTTACAAGGATAATGTCAAGGCAAGGCTTGATATTACGCACTACATGCTGCTGACAAAAGAGCAACTGCAAAAAATAGAGGATTTTGCAAATCAGATAATTGAAGAAGACATTCCTGTAAAGATATATTCAATGATGCGAAACGCAGCAGAAAAAAAATACGGCTTTAGGATTTACCAGGGGGGCGCAGTCCCCCAAAAAAAGCTGAGAATTATAAAAATAGGCAATATTGACGTAGAAGCATGTGGAGGAACGCATGTTGACAGAACAGGAAGGCTGAAGCTGATAAAGATAATTGAGCAAAAAAAGATTCAGGACGGAGTTGTAAGACTTATTTTTACTTCCGGCAATTCCGCGCTGAATTACCTACGCCAACAGGAAGATATATTGACTGAATGCTGTGGCATTCTTAATGTCGAAAAAGAGCATCTGCCAAGAACAGTAAAAAGATTCTTCGAGGAATGGAAAAAGCAAAGGAAAGATATAAAGAAAATGAAGAAGCATATAGGAAAATAGAGCAAGCTTCTTTATATTGTAAAATCATGAATATTAATGCAATATAACAGGAGGCTGAAAATCATTTCTTTGCAGTTTTTCCTTTTTTCGCTTTTTCTTTTTTATCCTGTTCAATCCAGTCAATGCTTCCGAGACCTTTCTGGCGCATTGTCACTATAATTTTGTTTATTTCTTTTTTGTTTATGCTCAGCGCAATGATTCTGCATCTTACAACATCGCCGATTTTAAGCTTTTTTTGCGTGTTTTTAACAGTGATTATCTTTTCGCTCTTGTCACTGTCCAGGTATCCGTCAATCACTTGCGATATGTGGCACAGTGCATCTATAGGTCCAAAACGAATGAAAACGCCAAAATCAACAATATCTACAACAACACCATCCACAATCTCATAGAGTTTTGGAACAAAAACGAGTGCATCAAATTCTACATTATAATGAACTCTCGGATCATCTATTATTATATTGCCTCCTTCTATGTGATTTATATGGTTTATTGTAAGAATTACACCCATATCTGTCACAATCCTGTTTTCGTAGGTTTCCTGAAGCGTTTTTGTTATTCTTTCCTCTTTGCTAAGCAACAGATATTTTTGATTTACCCCTATGTGCTCATTGAATTTTATAATTTCAAACATATGTATAAAAAATAAATTAAGTTTATTAATGTATCGAAAATAAATTGATTATTTGCAACAGTTTTTTAAGATTTTGTGATTCAAAAAATATATGGGCAAAGATTATTACAGCATATTGGGTGTGGACAAAGATGCAAGTAAAAGTGAGATAAAAAAGGCATACAGGAACCTGGTAAAAAAGTACCATCCGGACCTGACAAAAGGAAATAAGGAAAATGAAGAGAAATTAAAGGAAATAAACGAAGCATATAGTGTTTTAGGAGACAAGAATAAAAAAGAGCAATACGACAGGTTTGGTTCAGAAGGGTTTAAATTTGACGGAACCGGCGGGCAGGGTGGTTTTGGCGGTTTTGAAGGAGTTCATGTTGACTATGAGGATGTCGGCGACGTTTTTGAAAATATTTTCAGCGGTTTTGGTGGCGGATTTTCTCCCTTCGGGAAAAGGCAAAGAAATGGTCCTGTAAGAGGAGAGGATTTAATCTACCAGATTGATTTGGAATTCAGGGAAGCTGTTTTTGGATGCAAAAAAAATATTTATATTAATGTGAAAGAGAAATGCGCTTCATGCAATGGAACCGGAGCAAAAGATGGAATCATGCAGACCTGCTCTATGTGTAAAGGAAGCGGCAAGATAAGAGAAGAAAAGCGCACAATATTTGGAAGCTTTGCGAGCGTCAGGATGTGCCCTAAATGCAATGGAACTGGAAAAGAGAGAAAGGAAAAATGCAACGTTTGCGGCGGGAAGGGCTTTGTTTCAAAGGAAAAAGAAATAACAATAACCGTTCCCGAGGGAGTAGACAATGGGTATAAAATCCGTCTTGGCGGCAGTGGAAATGCAGGAAAGCGAGGAGGACCGCCAGGAGATTTGTATATATTGATTTCTGTAAAAGAAGATGCTGTATTTGAGAGAAAAGAGAGCGATATTTACAATACAGTTCACATTCCATTCACTGCGGCGGTTTTAGGAGGGAGTGCAAAAATAGCAACCCTTACAGGAACCACTGATTTAAAGATACCTTCCGGGACGCAGTCAGGCACAATCTTTCGGCTCGGGGGCAAAGGCATAAGAGACCCTCTAACAGGAAGGAAGGGAAACCAGATGGTAAAGATAATTGTGGATATTCCGACAAAGTTAAGTGAAGAGCAAAAAAAGCACATAATGGCGCTCTCTGAACTGGAATTGGGATACGACCATGTCGAGCATAACGAAACCTTTTTTGATAAAATAAAGGATAAATTTTTTTGATTATGCATTAGTGGTATAGCGGCAGAATTCAAGCTTCCCAAGCTTGCGACCCGGGTTCGATTCCCGGCTAATGCAATGGATTACAATAAATATTTTTGGAATTGATTTTTATTCTGCAAAATTATTTCTTGTAATTTTTCTGCACGTAATTTTTGTAAGAATGCAGAAAAAGTTCGCAAACATAAGGAACAAAGAATATGCGAGAAAAAGTTACTTTAATAATTTTCCATTGCCCTGAGCATCATGCATTTCTGCGCAGCCTGCGTCCTTCCAAAAGGCGCAAGATTATTGCAGATGTTTGTCTGAATCTCCAGAGTTGCCTCTTCATCCAGCAAAATATATGATTCGACAGTCCCGTAATTTTCGTAGCTTAAACTGAAAGCATCTCCATCATATTCATACAGATACACAAAAGGAGCATACTCCTCTACATATTCATACACTTTATCTTTCGCAAATTGGCAATCTGCATTACAGTCAGCAGGAATTGCCATTCTTAAAAGGGACCCGCCGTGAGAAAACAGCATCTGCTTTTGCTGATCGTCCAAGCTCTCTTCCAAATGCGTATTCAAAGGCAGTTCTGTTTTTTTCACATTAGAAGAATACATTATTGCTGCTCCAATCATTGAGAAAATAAACAAAGCACCTATTAGATAAACCCCTGCCTTTACCATTCTTTCTTTATTTTTCTTTCTCATATTTGAAGTGATTGTATATATTTAAATAGTTTCCTGTGAATTACATTTATGATATCATTAGATTTATCCGGTCTTAATCTTCATTTCAAAAAGGAGGAAAAGACGCTGGTTTTAATAGATGAAAATAATCAAACAGAGTACGCTCCTGATATAAGAATGCTAAAAGACATGAAGGATTTGTTCTTCAATTCTCCAATTGAAAAAAACCCGGAAACTGTCCTTTATTACATGTTCAGGCAGGTAAACAAAAAAGAGGATAAGCAAGTGCTG
>QMVB01000029.1 GCA_003660905.1 Candidatus Nanohalarchaeota archaeon
CAACATTCACAGCACTGGACAACCAGCAATCCACTCTAACCCTCTGGGCAAACGACACAGCAGGAAACACAAACCACACATCCGTAATATTCACAGTAGATACAATTTTCCCTGCATTTTCAGATTACAAAAGAAACCCATCTCTTCCAAATGAAGACCAGAATATCGAAGTAAACGCAACAATCTCAGAAACTCCGGATACTGTAATTTTAGAATGGAACAGTACAACAAACTATACAGTATCTGCGCACAACGGGAATGAATATTATTTCACAATCGAATCAGGAAATTATACTGCGCATGATGCAGTAACCTATTACTGGTATGCCAATGATTCAGCAGGCAATATAAACCAGTCTGTCCAGCAGTCTTTTATAGTTGCCAACAGGGCTCCTGAGCAGCCAAGTCTAACATACCCTCTGGATAACGAAAACATCTCCTCTGCCAATATCACATTCAAGTATTCCTCAACAGACAATGACAATGAAGATACTATAACATATTACATTTACATAAACAGCATATTGAACACAACAACTGCTTCTAATTCAACAGGGATAAACTTCTCTGACGGCAGTTACAACTGGTCTGTTACAGCAGGGGACGGCTATAATAATACCACAGCAAGCGATACAAGAGATTTTGCCGTTGACACTACAGCTCCAATATATTCGCACAATTCAACAAATTCAACAATAGCAGGACTGTCAACAGAATTCAGCCTGCAATGGGCAGACAATTTTGCATTGTCAGGATATATCTTCTCCTTTGACAATTGCACCGGGCTGTTTGTAAATGATACATTTGCGCTGTTTTCGGGCAGTTGGATCAATGTCACAAAAACAATCAATTCAACAGTTGGCTGCGCAATTAGGTGGCAGGTATATGCAAATGACACAGTTGGCAACTATAATTCCTCAGTTGTTTATTCTTTCGATACAACGCACGGGACCTATTTTCCTCCGCAGCAGCCAGAGTTGAACTCTCCTCAAAGTGGGACAAAAAGCATGGCTCTCTCGGTGATATTAAATGTGTCTGTAACTGACCATGACAGTAATTCAATAAATGTGTCTTTTTACAATAATGCAACAGGAGCGCAGATCAATTCAACAATAGAAAATGTATCAAACAGCAGTTCAGCAGCAGCAATCTGGTCAGGACTGTCTTATTCAACAATATACTACTGGTATGCTAATGCAACAGACGGGACAAATGAAACAAAATCAGATATATGGAATTTTACAACAAAAGCTTATTCTGGAGGAGGCAGCAGCAGTTCCTCTTCAGGCAGCAGCAGTTCCGGGGGGAGCAGTCGTCCAAAAGACCTATCGCGCGAAAAAGACAAAGTGGTGCTGGAGAACAAAGATCCTATAACAAAAATAGAGATATATCTTGACCGACTTGTAGATAACCCTTTCCTTGAATTAAAAAGATACGGCAGTGTTTCTTTTGAAAAGCCGCGGGGAATCATATACTATAATTACCTTTATATAGAAAAAAAGAATTTTTACGATGCAGTGATATTTAATGCAACAATAGAGTTCAGGGTAAAAAAATCATGGATTTCTGAAAACCGATTATCCGATGCATCTCTTCTTATTTATGAAAATGACACATGGACGATTCTGAGAGCAGATCTTTTTGAATCAAAAGAGTATTACAACAAATACAGAATATATGCAAACTCTTTTTCTTCTGCATATTATGTAGTTGCCGGTGTCTGCAAGGAAGGAGAAAAGAAGTGTGCAGGCAACAATGTCGAGCAATGCGCTAATGGCGTATGGCGTATATCAAAAAACTGCACTTTTGGATGCGATGAAAAAACATCTGCCTGCAAAAGGGAATATCTTCCCGGTGAAGAAAAAATATGCTGCATTAGCGGCGAAATAAAATGCTTTGACGGGCAATTGAAAGAGTGCAAGGCTGATGAATGGCATTTAATTAAGACATGCGATGGAGGGTGCAATAATACAGGAACAAGCTGCAATATAGGACAAGAGATTAGCGAGGATGTGAAGAGCAATAACAAATATTTCATCCTTCTGGTAATGATACTGCTTGGTGCTATGATGCTGCATCTAAAAAAATCACATGGATTGATAACAAAGCAGAAAAAAGAAGAAGAATATGATGAAATAAAAGATACGATAAAAAGCAGCCCCTCATTTGTAGATTCGATGAATAAAGAGGATGAGCCTCTTCCTGAAGAAGCGCCTGTATTTGTTCCTCAGCAGGAAGATGAAACTGTATGCAACAGTCCTGTTGCAGTGCAGATTATTGATGCAACTACAGTTGCAGGAATCATGAAATTGATGAAAACTTCAATTGTGCATCCCGGCGATGCAGTCAGCGAGGGCAGAATACAGGCGCAGGCAGTAGCAGAACGACGGCTGAAAGAAATATATAAACAAAATCCGAAATTGTACCGTCAGGCGATTGGTAAGATAGAAGAAGAAATACCTCTACAGCAGGAAAGCAAAGCAGTAATCCACAGTCCTGCTGAGGTAAAGAATCTTGATGCAAATACAGTTGCAGGAATTATGAAATTGATGAAAACTTCAATTGTGCATCCCGGCGATGCAGTCAGCGAGGGCAGAATACAGGCGCAGGCAGCCGCAACACGACGGCTGAAAGAAATATATAAACAAAATCCGAAATTGTACCGTCAGGCACTAGGTAAATTTGAAAAGAATAACCTCAAGGATGACGATTCATTTTCATTGTAGAAGTAAAATAAGATTAAGTGCTTTTATACGACAACCCTTGCAATCTTCCCAATTACCGGAAATCTTTCGATTGCCTCTTTCGCAACAACAGATTTTATTTCTTTTCCCTTTGGCTCATATTTGTCGTCCACAATTACTGCTGCATTATCTTCAAAACGGACATGAACTCCATTGTGGCGAAGATACGGTTTTTTCAGCCTCACAACAACTGCTTTTACAACTTCGTGCATTATTTTTTGCTTTCCTGCAACAACAGAGCATATAATTACAGAGCCTATTCCTGCTGAAGGAATCCTGTTTTTTACGCCCCTAAAACCTTTTACTGCAATAACATTAAGTTTTTTTGCGCCGGTATTGTCTATGCATTTTATCTGTGTTCCTATCAAAATGCCTCTTGTGTTTTTTATTGTTATTGTCTTCATTTTAATCCTTATTCAATATGTCTATGAGCACAAATTTCTTTGTCTTTGAAATCGGTCTGCATTCTGCAATTTTGACTAAATCTCCTTTCTTGGCACTCAAACATTCCGGGATGTGAGCGTACAATTTTGTTTTTCTTCGCTCATAAACCTTATATTTTTTTAATTTATGAAGATATCTCATTTCAACAACTGCTGTTTTGTCCATCTTGTCGGATACTACAACACCCTCAAAAACATTTCCTCTTATTTTTAAGGTGCTGTGGAAAGGGCAGTTGCTGTCATGGCATTCCTCTTTTGGCTTTACATTTACCTCAAGCCCTATATTTTTTATCTTTGCTGCTGCCATAGTATTTTAATAGTTTAATAAAGGGAAAAGCTTTAAAAATATGTCTTTGGTTTAAAAATTTTACCTACTTATAAATCTATGAAAAAAACAATTACCGGGGCGCAATCATTTTGCAAGGAAAAAGGATTTGTCTTCCCTAACTCCCTGCTATATGGAAACGGGCTGGCTGGCGTTTGGGATTACGGGCAGGTTGGCGTTGAACTGAAAAACAACCTAAAATTCTCATGGTGGTCTCATTTTGTTTACAGGAATGAAAACATAGTCGGCATTGACGCCGCAATACTGTCAAAAAAAGCAGTATGGGACGCAAGCGGTCACACGCAGAATTTTGTTGACGCGATTGTGAAGTGCAAAAAATGCAATGCCTCTTTTCGCGCAGATCATTTGATTGAAGATGAACTGAAAATCCAGACAGACGGGCTGAGCATTGAAAAAATGAATAGCATAATAAAAAAGGAAAAAATTTTATGCCCCAACTGCAAAGGACAAATGAATAAAGCAGAGCCATTCAACCTGCTCTTTGAAGCAAATATAGGCCCTATTGCATCAGATGATTCAAAAGCGATATTGCGACCGGAAACAGCGCAGCTTATTTTTACAAATTTCAAGGCAGTCCAATTCTCCTCGAGAAAAAAGCTTCCATTCGGCATTGCCCAGATTGGAAGAGCATACAGGAACGAAATATCCCCGAGAAACTTTTTGTTCAGGTGCCGCGAGTTTGAGCAGATGGAAATTGAATTTTTTCTTGACCCGGCAGATGAATCATGCAAGCTAAAGGACATACCTGAAATGATGAAAGAAAATGTGCTTGTGTGGACTGAAGAAATGCAAAAAAAAGAGCTGGCGGAAAAGGAATACACATTTGGAGAACTGCTCAAAAAAAAGATTATAAAGGAAAAATGGCTTGCATTCTGGATTTGGCAGTATATTTCATGGTTTGGGAAGATTGGAATAAAAAAGGAAAACCTGCGAATAAGGCAGCATCTGACAGAAGAACTGTCGCACTATTCAAGCCAGACATTTGATATAGAATACATGTTTCCATTCGGGTTCAAGGAAATAGTCGGCATTGCGGACAGAGGGCAGTTTGACCTGACCCAGCACCAGAACTTTTCAGGTCAAAGCCAGGAGATGATGAACAATAACGAGAAAAAAGTAATTCCGCACTGCATTGAGCCATCCTCTGGACTGGACAGAATATTTTTGGCTCTGCTGTTTGAAAGCGCAGACACATTCAAGGACGATAGAGGAGAAGATTATACGATAATGCATTTTAAAATCAAAATAGCCCCGGTAAAAGTGGCTGTAATGCCTTTGGTAAACAAGCTTAAAAAAGAGGCAAAAGAAGTGTATGAAAAAATACTTGAACTTGAAGTGAATGCACAATATGATACAGCTGGTTCTATAGGCAAAAGATATGCACGCCAGGATGAAATAGGAACTCCATTCTGCATAACTTTTGATTTTCTATCTTTGGAAGATAAATGCGTTACTCTAAGGGAAAGGGACACAAAAAAACAGGACAGGGTAAAAATAAAGGATATCTGCAGGGTTTTGAAGGAACGATTGTAATTTCAGTCCAAGTCCTCTTCAAAAACAACCGGTGGCTGCTCCTCTTTTTTATCTTTTTTATGAAAAAATAATCCCGAACCGATTCTCAATATAAATTCTAAACTGATTATGAATGTCAGATAATATATTAAAATTCCTGCAATGGTCGGGATTTGCTTTAAAGTTTCAATTGATTCTGAAAAAGAGAAAAAAGATATATCTAATAAAAATATGCCGAGCAGTGCGAAGGGCAGCATTTTGGCAAGATCCTTGGACAAATCCTCATTATAATATGCAGTAACTCTTACTACGCCAACTACAGATATGGAAACCAGCATGATGCTTTCTATAGGCTGGTTTTTTGCCATAAAGGAAAGCAATACCACAAACACTGCAAACCAGAAAAAAGCAAATAAAGGAAAGAGAAGAATATATTCGATCAAATAAAAAATAACACTCAATGTTTTTATAAATAAAGGATGCTTTGCCCGGTTGTACTGGTTCAGGTTGAGCTTGAAAATATCTTTTCTTGCCAAAAACCTGTAGAATTTAAAAATGAAAATAGAATAGATCACCATTACTGCTACGAAAAGCATTAATGGCTTCAAAACTACAAGGGCTTCATTGATATCAAAAGTAATTGCAAACATTATCTAATATTTGATGCAGAAATATATAAGGATTATAGCAAAAAAACACAAAAAATACATTGATATTTTTTATAATATAGCATAACACATAAATAATGCACAAAAAAAATACAAGCGATATTGATAGTATTTATGTGTTCTGCTAGTATATTCGACCGCAAAGAGCAGGTGAATATATTCAAAGACGCAATTATCACAACACGTAACGCAAATTGCGTTTGAGATTATATCACGCCACAATACTTGCATTTTTTTGTTGTTGTGTGAACTGCAGGGAAACAAGAAAAAAATTCAGGAAGTAGTGCCTGTCGCAGGGAAACATCCGTGATTACTTTTGTGCCGTGATATAGTTGTGTTTTTTGCCAGTATCTCATCCCGTATACTTGTATTACTTTTGTGTTATGAGATGAATTCAAATGATATTTACATTAAAGTTCTTTTTAAAAAAATCAATTGACTCATTTTGATTTATCTTGATGGACTTCGGAAGTTTCTGTGTTTTCAAACTTCTTCTCCTTATTCTGTGACCGCCTCTTGATAGAGTAGTATTCACATTGAAACCAAATATTCCTATAGTGGGATCAAACTGCTCTCCAGGAATGTCCAGATGCTCTTTTATCCCAAAACTAACATTTCCATTGTTGTCAAAGCATGTTTTTTTAAGATTGTTTTCAATTCCTTTAAGACTTTTAATCAAAAATTGCTCTGCTTTTTCTCTGCGCAATGTTACTTTTACTCCGATATCAAGCCCTCTTCTCATCCGAAATGTCCTTGCAGATCTCGTTGACTGCGTTCTTGTCGGCTTTGCGCCTGTCAGTTTTTGGGCAAGTTTATAGACTCGCTCAATAACCTCTCCGCTTTCTTTCAGTCCCATGCTGAATACGACCTTTTCTATTTTTATTTGTCTCATTGGATTTAAGGATTTGTCTTTCTTGGCTTTTGTGTCTTGTTTTTTTGGTTTTTCCTTGAGTTTTTGTTCCATAATTTCTTTATTCTAAATCAATCAGCGGCTCTTTTTTCCCGATTACAAAAATATACGGCTTTATTGTTATGTGCTCTTCATCTTTTGTCTTCACAGTGTATGAATCAGGCTTAAATCCTTTAGACTGTTTTATGAGGGAAACTGTCCCGATAATCCCCTTGTTTTTTCCCTCTGTTATCATAACGCATGCATCCTTCCCTAAAGGCAAATGCTGCTTTATTTCTTGTTTCGGGAGAGATATTGCCAGACTGTCGCTTACTTTGTAATTAGCGACATTCTTGTCTTTTGAATCCAGGGAAATATTTCTTCCATCATGAAAATGAAGTTGAACAATGCCTTTTTTTATTTTTGATTTTCCCGTGATTTTGCATATTTTCAAATCTGCTTCTTTCTTGTTAATCCGGGATAATATCAGTTTTTTGTCTTTTATAACAACCCTGAAAAATTCTCCTGTTTTTGGTATAGAGATGATGTCCATGAATCCAACGCCGTATTTATGGTTTGTTCTTGGCTTTGCATCGACTAGTATCTCTCTTTTAGAAACGATTCTTTTTGCCTCTTTGCCAATTGCAGCATAGTGCAATATATCTCTCAGCACTATTGCCAGAGGAATGCTCTTTTCTGCCTTATGAGGACCTGGACAGACAGCAGTTGAAAATTTTAACTCCTTTTTTTTTTGCCTGTAATCATCAGGCGCTGTTATTCTTTTTAGATGCATAAATAGAAGTTATAATTAGTTTTAAAAATGTTTATTTATATACTTAGCATGGAATTGATTATTGTAGGTTCAGTTGCCTTTGATTCAATACAAAGTCCCTATGGAAAAAAAGAAAAGCTTTTGGGCGGCTCTGCGGTCTATTCGTCTATTGCAGCATCAATCCTGTCAAAATCAGGAATTGTTGGAGTAGTAGGAGATGATTTTGATAAAAAATACTATGCTTTCCTGAATTCAAAAAAGATAAATACAAGCGGATTGATGCAGGCAAATGGAAAAACATTCAACTGGGGAGGAAGGTACGAAGAAGAGATGTCTGAGGCATACACGCTCCACACCCATCTGAATGTATTTGAAGAATTCAATCCAAAAATAAACATGGAATACAGAAATGCCGAATTTTTGTTTTTAGCAAACATTGATCCTATTCTACAACTGTCTGTCTTAAAGCAAATGAAAAACCTGAAATTCTCTCTTCTTGACACAATGAATTTCTGGATTGAAACAAAAAAAGAGCAACTGCTTGAAGTGATAAAAAAAGTAACTGCAATTTCAATAAATGATACAGAAGCAAGGCAGCTGTCCGGGGAGTGGAACCTGATAAAAGCAGGGCTAATCCTGCAAAAAATGGGACCTGAACTGGTATTGATTAAAAAAGGAGAAAACGGAACAATCATATTTTACAGGAATAATTATTTCATTGCCCCTGCATACCCTACAACAAACACAAAAGACCCAACCGGCGCAGGAGATTCATTTGCAGGCGGCTTTTTGAGCTATCTTGCCAAAAATAAAACTATCAATTTCGGTTCAATAAAAAAAGCAACTGTATGGGGGAATATGATTGCTTCTTTTACAGTTGAAGGATTTGGTGTTGAGAAATTAGAACAATTGACCAAAAAGGACGTTGAAAAAAAAATTGAAGAATTTAAAAAATTAATTTCTTTTTAAGGCATGTATATCTAAATGCAGGGGTACCCGAGTGGTTAAAGGGGCAGGACTTAAGATCCTGTGACGCAGGTCTTCGTGGGTTCGAATCCCTCCCCCTGCATTTTCAGATGATGAGCAAAGAAATTTGCCGTAAAACATGCAAAGAGAGCAAATTTCACAGCGAACATCCGAAAACCTTGAAAAGCACGATATTTGTAAGACCAGCGATTTTCATGGTATTTTTTCGTTGTATTTTCGTAAGAAAACGAAAAAATGTCGTAAGCGTAAGAACTGCTTAAAACCATAGAAAAGTATGACATTCCTGCATTTTCTGCACGTAAATTTTGCAAGGATGCAGAAAAATATCGTAAGCGTAAAAATAATAACTCCCCTTTTAAAATAATATTAATGAATTTTTAAAAAATAATTTTATACACATAACTATGTTTGAAAAAGACAAAATAAACGCTTTATCAAAATTAGACTATGCAATGGATAAAGAATTGGTTGACAAAAAAATAATTCCTTTCCTCAATACAGTAAACAAAACAGACTTTTTTTACACAACTTCATCCTGCTACGGAAGAATAACAATAGATGAATCTGAATTGAAAATAAGCAAGAAAACGCATAAATGGATTGCAAAATACCATAGAACAGTTAATCAGACAGAACTTTCCGATGCTCTAAAGCAGGAAAGCGATGGCGTTGTATGGATAAGACAATTGCCGTTCATTTTGCATATTTGTGCCAAAGACATAATTTGTGCTGAAAAACTTCTTCTCCTGACAAAAAAGCAGGGGCTTAAAAAATGCGGGATATTCCAGTTAAGAAAGAAAATTTTTATTGAATTGAGGGGAGAAGACATTATTTCATTTCCTGCAAAATACAAAAACAAGATGCTTGTGAATCAGGATGAACTGCAAAATGTTTCAGAACTGCTGAATTATTCTTTTTTGAAAAACAAGGAACGGCTAGAAAAATTGCTTTGCGAGTTTAAGGAAAATTTCAAATAATTCTTATTATTTTAAAATATTATGATTAATTCTAATGATAATAAATGCTTCCGTAGTGTAGTTGGTAATCATACTGGCCTCTCAAGCCAGTGACTCGGGTTCGAATCCCGGCAGAAGCATATTTGCCGAGCGAACAAAGGAATTCGCCGTAAATTTCGTAAGGAGAGCGAATTCCGCAGTGAGTCGGTAAATACCTTGAAAAGCGCGGTATGACTCGTAAGACCAGCGATTTTCATGGTATTTTTCTGCATGTAAATTTTGCAAGGATGCAGAAAAATGTCGTAAGCGTAAGGACAAAGGAATTCGCCGTAAATTTCGTAAGGAGAGCGAATTCCGCAGTGAGTCGGTAAATACCTTGAAAAGCGCGGTATGACTCGTAAGACCAGCGATTTTCATGGTATTTTTCTGCATGTA